>CAISPG010000094.1 GCA_903887325.1 uncultured Burkholderiales bacterium
ATGGTCGGCCAAAGCGTGACTTCAATGAACCGCAGGAATGCCAACACATCCGGATGGTCGGCCAAAGCGTGACTTCAATAAACCAAAGCGTGACTTAAAACAAAACGAATGAAAGCAACCCGACCACCGCACTCGCGCCCAGCACCTTGAGCACCGACCACTTCAAACGCAGCAGCGCAAACGCACACGCCAGCGTCAACAAGGCCGACAGCCATTCGAAGTGGCCGCTCAAGCCTTGCGGCCATAACACATGGTAGGCAAAGAACAGCGCCAGGTTCAGCATCACACCGACCACGGCGGCGGTAATCGCGGTCAGCGGCGCGGTGAAACGCAATTGGTTTTGCGTGCTCTCCACCAGCGGACCACCGGCCAGAATAAAAATAAACGACGGTAAAAACGTGAACCAGGTCGCCACCACCGCGCCCAATGCGGCTGAACACCAAAGCGCATAGCCGTCAAGCACCGGATGGGCGTGCGCTCCGAGGTAGCCGACAAACGCCACCACCATGATCAGCGGCCCGGGCGTGGACTCGCCCAGCGCCAAACCGTCGATCATTTGTTGCGGCGTCAGCCATTGAAATGTTTCCACCGCGCCCTGGTACACATACGGCAGCACCGCATACGCGCCGCCGAAAGTCATCAAGGCCGCCTTGCTGAAAAACCAGCCCATACTCAGCAAAGTGTTGTCATCGCCAAAGGCCAGCCAGAGCGCCCACATGGGTAACAGCCACAACACCGCGCCCGCACCCAGCACCAAAAGCAAACGGCTGAGCTTGAAGCGGGTATGCGGTGGCGCTTGTGTGTGGTCGTCAATCAAGGCGGGAAGTTGTGGCGACGCAGTCGTGCTGGCATGACCAGCACCGCTTTGCACGCTGTGCGGCACATACCGGCCAAGCAGCGCACCGCACACAGCCGCCGCCAGCAGGATCAAAGGAAACGGCAGATTGATGGCAAAGATGGCGAGAAAACTGAAAGTCGCCAACGCCCACAGGTAGCGGTTACGCAAAGTGCGTGTGCCTATGCGGTGCACGGCTTGCAACACGATGGCAATCACCGCAGGTTTGATACCGACAAACAGCGCTGCGATGACCGGCAAATCTCCATAGCTGACATACACCCAAGACAAGCCGATCAGCAGCAACAGCGAAGGCAACACAAACAGCAGCCCGGCCAGCACCCCGCCCAGGGTTTTGTGCATCAACCAGCCCAGGTAGGTGGCGAGTTGCTGCGCCTCCGGGCCGGGCAGCAGCATGCAGTAGTTGAGAGCATGCAAAAAACGTTTGTCGGATATCCAGCGGCGTTCGACCACCAGCGCCTGGTGCATGATGCCGATTTGCCCGGCAGGCCCGCCGAAACTGATGAAGCCCAGCTTGAACCAAAACCACAAGGCTTGGCGAAAGGGTATGGGCACGGGATCGGTGGGGGAGGCGGATGTCGTCATGCGGGGATTATGGAAGAACCCATCTCAAGTTCAACGCAAGCGCACACAGGCTTGGCGCAAAATGCGGGCTGATATTTTTTAAAAACCACCATGCTCCAACTCATCAGCGCCACGCCCAGCCCTTACGCCCGCAAAGTGCGCATTGCCTTGGCAGAAAAAAATATTCCCTTTGAATTGATCACCGAAGTGCCTTGGAACCAAGGCGCGATCACGCCGCAGCACAACCCGCTGGCCAAACTGCCGGTGCTGCTGCTGGAGGACGGCGGCAGTGTGTATGACTCGCGCTTTATTCTGGAATATTTGGAACTGATGTACCCGCAAACACCGCTGCTGCCCGCCGATGTGCCGGGAAAGCTGGCCGCTAAACAGCTGGAGGTGTTGGCCGATGGCGTTTGCGACGCCGTGGTGCTGGTGTTTTTTGAGCGCATGCGAGGCGAGGGCGCGAGTGCGGATTGGACCGCGCGACAAATGCACAAGATAGAAGCCGGGGTAGGGGCGTTGGCGCGTTTGATTGGCGGGCGTGAATTCGCTGTCGGCGACAGGCTGGGTTTGGGCGATATTGCCGCCGGTGCCGCGCTGGGTTATTTGAACGTGCGCTTTCAGGAGTTTGATTGGCAGACGCTGCACCCGGCACTGGCCGCGTATGCGGCTGCGCTGGAGCAGCGGCCCTCGTTTGCGCAAACCCGGCCTTACCCGCAGACCATCACCAGCAAAGTGGTTTAAGGTCGCACGGACAAGGCATTTTGAATGGGTTCAAAGTGCGTGGCGGCTTGTGAGCTTAGGCGATCAGCACGCCGCTGGTTTTTAGCGCAGCCAGTTGTGCTTCCAGTGTGGCACCACTCAGTGTGAGATTCACACCTTCCAGCCAAATGGTTTGTATGGCGCCCGTCGACCCTAGTCCATCTGTATCAATAACGATCTTCGTGCTGCCTGTCACTCCAGCGGGTGAGGTTTGCGCTGTGGTGACAGACGTGACCCATTGGCTGAGATTGGTCCCACCTGCATAGCCGGTCAGCAATTTGCTGATGTCCAGTTTGTCGCCACCACCTCCCGCAAACGGAACAAAGCTTTTCACCACATCCACCGCGCCTGTTGCGCCCGCATCGCCTGCAAACCAGGTAAACGTATCGTTGGCCAAGCCGCCGGTCATGGTGTCATTGCCTTGACCGCCAACCACCAGCACGGTTTTTCCTGCGGTGAAAGCGCTTTGGCTTGCACTCAAAATGTCGTTGGTCCAAGCGCCCAGCACCATGTTGCCAACGTCGTTGCCGGCCACGTCTTGAATAGCTGATACATCATTACCTGTTGTGGAGTCTGTGTAGGTGACGGACACAGATGCATTAGGTGACAAAAAACCGGGTGTGATACCAAATGTCACCGTGTTATTGCCATAACTGCTAGCGCCACCGCTCAATACCGTCGAGGAAATCACAGAAGCGGTACCGGTGCGATCCGGGTACACCGGGTCAGAGATGTACACCGAAAATTGACTTGGTGCGGACACCGAAGACATGTCTTCACTGAAATTCAGAACAAATTTGTTCAGAGCAGAACCGCTGCCGTTGTAATACACCATGCTGCCTGTCAGTGTGGGGGCTGAGGCGTCGCTGTCTGCCCGCATGGTCTGTGTGGTGGCGTGTACACCGGCGGCATCCTGGATAGCGGCTGCGCCTGGGTTATCGGCATATGTCACAGCCACGCCAGACGTGACAGCGCTACTGGTCGTCAATATGACGCTTGAGCCGGAAATCGATGCGGTACTGATACTGTTGCCTGCGATAGTAAAGGAATTCTTTAGCACAGTCATATCAACCGACGCATTCAGCGGTTCATCGAAATTCAAGATGATCTTGTTGTTGGCTTCAGAACTCAGCACCGCAGACCTGAGCGTCGGCGCCTGTGAATCTGCGGTAACAGGGATATTGGTTGTAGCTGTAGAAATTCCACTGTCCGCAAAAGCGCCAAAAGTGTCTTTGATCCTCAAGGTGCTGAGTTTGGCGGTGCTGTTAGGAGTGACCACATCGGTGCCTGCGCCGCTTCCGCTGTTGCCCGCATCGTTGGATGTCATGGTCAAGGTGAACGAGCCGCCTGTGCCTGCGGGTGCGGTGTATTGCACCGCGTTTGATGAGGACAAAAAGGCGTTGATGTCCGCCACTTTGCCGGTCAAGGTCACGCTGTTGGTGCTGTTGCCGCTGATGG
>CAISPG010000095.1 GCA_903887325.1 uncultured Burkholderiales bacterium
GCGGGGGCGGGGGCGGGGGCGGCAATGGCTCGGGTTCTGCAACTGACAACAGTGCAGCGCTGGAACGTATCAACCAGGCCATGTCCAGTGCCAACAGCAATCTGCTGACCCGAGACGATGCCGCAGTTTTATTAAGCGAGGCTCAAAACAATTACAAGCAGGTATTGAGCATTCAAAACGCATTGTTGGCGGACTTTTACGCCAATCCGGCCAGCACCCGATTTGACATGGTCAAGGAAAGCTCCATGGTCCAGCCTTCGCTTCTTAAAATGGACAAGGTGTTTCCGCTGGTGGTGGGTGACAAAGGCAATGTACTGGCATCCATCAGCATGGTGGGAGACGATCGTATTGCCGGTTATGGCTACGACATATTGGCCGGGTTTTCGCCGCAAAGCAAACAACAAATGAATTACGGTGCTCCTCAAACATCGCACCAAACCGTGTTCAAACGCGTGCTGGCTTGGCTGGTGACGGGCCATGCGACCGCTGACATCACCACTACATCGGCCAAAACTTTTTCCGTGGCTTGGGGCAGTTTGCCCACTTCATCCATCGTCATGTACACCACACCTGCACCGGCCAAAGTCAATGTATACGAGCCTTATGCAGTGGCTGGTCTGCGCAGTTTGGGCGTGAAATTCACAAATAAGTATTGCGACCCGCTGGCAGACCCGGTGGACTCTTGCGCCGCTTTGTCAAATCTGGTGGTCATAGGGGCCATTGACTGGAGTGATTCTGGCAAGTTGCTATTGCCCACTCAACTCGACAGGCTCAAGGAAATCATTGCAAAAAAAATTCCTATTTTGTATTTGAATGCACATCCAAATTATTCTGGTTACAACGACTATGCCAGAGCTGTAGAAACAGATGACTATCCAAGGCTAGCAGCCATGGGTTTTGCATCCGGGGACAATATAGACAGGCGTAACCTTAATACGCAGGATTCGGTGGGTACCGATTTAACGCTCAGTCAACTCCAACAAAGATCTAACCCGTGGGGAGGGGCAACAGGCGGGCTGATTGAGAGTTTGATGTCGGGCAATTTCACCAACTACAGTTGGCCTAGCGATTGCAACGCCCTGAGTTGTGGATCTGCTGAGTTTGTGAGTCAGGTGGTCACGCCCGTCACGTCCTTGAAATTGCTCATGGACAAGATCAATACCAACCCGATCAAACTGTTCGATAGTCAGAACCAAGCCAAAACTTTGCAAAGGCTGGTCTATGGGCAGACGTGTACCGGCAAAGCATCAACTACCCCTTAAACAAAGCGGGCAACCAAGCGGGCAACCAAGCGGAGTTTCAAAAAGCCTATCTTGCAGACTCACTGGTGACCTACGTGCGCAGCGCCGGTGCCGGTCAAGATGCAGGGACGGCATCAGGTCAGGGAACTGTGGGCAATTTTCTGGGCAGCGAAGCCAAAAACACACCGACCAGCACCGACTTTGAAACCATCACGGTCACCTTACCCGGCACTAGCGGTTTCACCGCCATCGGTCGGTTTGCGCTGCCCGGGGTGCCGGTTCAAGTGAAACTGGCCAGCTTGCCAGCCGCTGGTAGCAAATTCACTTTTTTCTTCAACCCCATCAGGCCTGGCAGCACCAAGGTGTGGGAAACGCCTTCAGGTGACCGGGACGGTTACCGTCGGCCTTTGTTTTTGCAAAGTCCTAAATTCAGCTTGTCGACCGATGCCATCACCCTGGTCAGCCCTTATGGCGGCACACTGCAGTTGGGCTTTAGCGATGCGGGTGCTGCTTCGGTGACATTGCAAATCAAAGGCACCGCCAAGCACCCGTTTTATGACACCACCCAAGGCACACCCGATGCCGCCAAGTTTTTCGCTGATATCAAAGCCAGCAAACTGGGTTGGATGGAGATTAAAACCCCTGGCTTAGAGGTGCATTCCTTGATCAGCAATGCCATGGACTTTTTGCAGCCTAGCAGCGCCTCTTACACCAGCATTGACAAGCCTTATTACGACAGCAACAAAGGCATTAATATGACGAAATACTTGGATGAGGCCAAGACATACGTGATGGAAGATGCTTACCAGTTGGCGGGTTTCCAGGCGCGTGGTTTGACTTTATCTACACCCGTCACAGATTTTTGCAACGCCCATAACTGGGACTGCACCAGCACAAGCATTCATGCACCGCCCACCGTACAGCACTACGTCAGTGATATCAGGGCCAACTGCGGCAGCATGTGTTCGGGCCAACCCATAGACAGCAGTTCAGCGTTTGACCCCAGGCATTGGGGCGAGAGTCACGAACTCGGCCACAACCTGCAAGCTTTCAAGGTGTACGACGGCGTCAGCACCGAGGTGTCGAACAATATTTTCCCGTTGCATAAAAAATGGCGCTTATTCCGTGAACTCGGCAGAGATGCTTTGGGATATTCGAATGAATCTGAGTTGACTCAAACTATTTTCGATTTGATCAAGACCACTTACAAAGACAGCACCATAGCCAGCAGAGACGCAAAAATAGCGAAAGTCAGGGCCGAGCTCTGGACGGATGGTGGATCCGCTGCCCAAAACTGGTCAAGGCTGTACTTTTATTTGCAGTGGCCGCTGATCTACTATGAGGTGTTGAAGAATGGCAATCCTACATTGACCGATGCCCAGGCCTGGGCCCAAGCCTGGGACATTTACACCTTGATGTATTTGTATTTACGCCAATTAAATGCGGCCTCGGATGCTACTTGGAGCAGCGATAAAAACAAATTTGGCTTTGGCCTTTACGCCAAGAAACCGTCTACCGCTAATGCAGATGGCGCTGGAAATTTCCCCATACACGATGTCATGTTGGTAGGTTTGAGTTTGATTACCGGGCGCAACCAAACTTCCATTTTTGATTTGTGGGGTGTCACGACTTCGTTTGAAGCCAGAAACCAGGCAGCGGCGTTAAAGGCCAGCAATGACAATAATGTGTCTGCACAGTCCGTGAATTTTTATGCGGTGGTGTGTTTTGACGATTACAGAACTTATGCAGCCATAGACTTGAATGCCGCCATTCCGGGCTTTCCTGCCAGTTGGGGGACAACACCTTTTGCGAATGCGACCACCAACATCAACGCTTGTACCAATGTCACCAATGCATACGATCTCAGGTAGATCAGTCCGCAATCCCCGGCACCACCTGACTGAACCCACCGTCCACATAAGTGATTTCAGCCGACACACCGGCGGCCAGGTCTGACAGCAAAAACGCCGCCACATTGCCGACATCTTCTATGGTCACATTGCGGCGTATCGGTGCTTGTGAGGCCACCACTTCCAAAATCTTGCCGAAACCTTTGATGCCGGAAGCCGCCAGGGTTTTGATAGGCCCGGCGCTGATGCCGTTGACCCGCATGCCGCGCTTTTGGCTGCCCAGCGATTCGGCCAAATAACGCACCGAGGCTTCCAATGAGGCTTTGGCTAAGCCCATGGTGTTGTAGTTGGGCACGTTGCGCAGCGATCCCAAATAGCTCAGCGTCAGCAACGCGGCGTTGTCGTTTAAGTGCGGCAAAAAGGCCTTGGCCATGCCGGGAAAACTGTAAGCGCTGATGTCGTGTGCAATCGCAAAGGCTTCGCGGCTGAACCCGTCCAGAAAATCGCCGGCAATCGCTTCGCGCGGCGCGAAACCGATGGCGTGCACAAAGCCGTCAAACTTCGGCCAGACGGCGGTGAGGCCCGAGACCAGAGCGGCGATTTGCTCGTCGCTGGAGACATCACAATCAAACACCAGGGTGGAATCAAAATCGGCAGCGAACTCGGTGATGCGTTCTTTGAATCGTTCGCCCTGGTAGCTGAATGCCAGCTCCGCACCTTGCGCATGGCAGGCGCGGGCGATGCCGTAGGCAATAGACCGGTTGGACAACACACCGGTGATCAACAATTTTTTACCCGCCAAAAACCCTGTTTTTTGAGACACGTGGAAGCTCCTGAAAAATCTTGCAGAATTGTCGCATGCGAATTTTCCTGACCTTGAGCTTTTATCTGCTGTGCTCCCCGACTTGGGCAGCCCATGCCTATGCCCAGTTCGGCGACATCAAATACCCGCCTGACTTCAAGCATTTCAGCTATGTCAACCCGGTTGCGCCCAAGGGCGGCAACATCACCATGGTCGCACCGACGCGTGCTTCCAGTTTCGATAAATACAACCCGTTCACGCTCAAGGGTACGGCACCGCCTGCGCTCAGCAACCTGATGTTGGAGACCTTGTTGGTCGGCAATTTCGACGAACCGACCACCGCCTACGGTTTGCTGGCCGAGGATGTCAGCGTCGCGCCGGACAAACTGTCGGTCACTTTCAAGCTCAATCCTTTGGCGCGTTTTCACAATGGCGACCCGGTGTTGGCAGCCGATGTGAAATTTTCTTTTGAGCGTTTGACCAGCAAGCAAGCCGCGCCACAGTTCCGCACTTACTTCAGCGAAGTCAAAGGCTTGACCGTGCTGGCCGATCGCGCGGTGCGTTTCGATTTCAAACGTGCCAACGCCGAATTGCCATTGATCGTCGGCGGCATGCCGGTGTTCAGCCAAAAATGGGGCGCTGACAAACCGCTGGATCAGGTGGTCACCGACATACCCATAGGCTCGGGCCCTTACAAAATCGGCAAGGTCGATTTCGGCAAAGACATCGAATATGTGCGCAACAAGGACTACTGGGCGCGAGACTTGGGCGTGCGCAAAGGCATGTTCAATTTTGACCACATCACTTACAAGATGTACAAAGACACCACCGCGCAATTCGAAGCCTTCAAAGCCGGTGAGTTCGATTACATACAGGCTTTCGTGGCCCGTGAATGGGCGCGCGGCTACAAGGGCAAGCTGTTTGACAATGGCACGCTGATCAAAAAAGAGCTGAAACACGGCAACGCAGGGGATTTCCAAGGCTTTATGTTCAACACGCGCTTGCCCAAGTTTCAGGACAAGCGGGTGCGCCAAGCCATCGCCCTGGCCATGGATTACGAATGGATGAACCGGCAGCTGTTTTACATTGCTTACACGCGGGTGCGCGGTTATTTTGTCGGCAGCGACTTTGAAGCCAAAGGCCTGCCCGAGTCGGATGAACTGGCCTTGTTAGAGCCATTGCGCAGCAAATTGCCGCCTGAAGTGTTCACTGAAGCCGCGCCGCTGCCGCCGCAAACCAGCCTGGACCCGGCGTCGGGACAAACCTTGCGTGATCACTTGCGTCTGGCTCGCGACCTGCTCACGCAGGCCGGTTGGACTTACAAAGACGGTGCTTTGCGCAACGCCAAAGGCGAGGCGTTCACCATAGAGTTTTTGGACAACTCGGGTTCCATGGGACGCGTGGTCACGCCCTACGCCAAGAATTTAGAAAAACTCGGCTTCAAAGTGAATTACAAAGTGATTGACTTTGCCGTGCTGCAAAAGCGCATGGACGTGTTCGACTTTGAACTCATCAGCAACCGCATCGGGGGCAGCGAAGCCCCGGGCACCGAGTTGCTGGAGCGCTTCGGTTCCAAGGCCGCTGACACCGAAGGTTCCAGCAATGTCATAGGCGTCAAAGACCCGGCTGTCGATGCCCTGCTGGACAAAGTGGTGGCGGCGCAAACCCGTCCGCAGTTAGTGGCTTCTTTGAAGGCCCTCGACCGGGTGTTGCGCCACGGCCATTACGCGGTGCCGCACTGGTACGGCAGCGTGCACCGGGTGTCTTGGCGCGCCGGGCGTTTCGAGCAGCCTGAAGTCACGCCGCGTTATTACCAGCCTGAAATCTGGGTCAGTTCGACCTGGTGGGGCAGCACCGCCAACTTGGTGGGAGACAAATGACATGTTGAGCTATATCGTTAAACGGCTGTTGCTGATGATTCCCACTTTGTTCGGCATTTTGTTGTTGACCTTTGTCGTGATTCAGTTCGTGCCCGGCGGCCCTGTCGAGCAAATGGTGGCGCAATTGCAAGGCCGCGACTCGGGCGGTGAGGGCGCTGCGGTCAGCGGCGCAGGCTACCGGGGACGCCAAGGCGTGGATGCCGAGCGCATCGCCGAAATCAAAGCCTTGTATGGGTTTGACAAACCGCCGCTGGAGCGTTTTGTGCAAATGCTGGGGCAGTTTGCGCGCTTCGATTTGGGCAAGAGTTTTTTCTATCCCAAAGACGTCTGGCAACTGGTGAAAGAAAAATTGCCGGTGTCCATCAGTCTGGGTTTATGGACGTTTTTTCTCAGTTACCTGGTGTCGATACCTTTGGGCATAGCCAAGGCGGTGCGCGCCGGTACCCGGTTTGACACCTTGACCAGTCTGGTCGTGCTGGTCGGTTATGCGATTCCCGGCTTTGTGCTCGGCGTGGCTTTGCTGGTGGTGTTCGGCGGCCAGTTGCAATGGTTTCCGTTGCGCGGCCTGACGTCGAGCAACTGGGCCACGCTCTCTATGGGTGCCAAGATCGTTGATTACCTCTGGCATATCGCCATGCCGGTCACCGCCAGCGTGCTGGGCGCGTTCGCGGTAACCACCATGTTGACCAAAAACGCGTTTTTGGAAGAGATAGGCAAGCAGTACGTGCTGACCGCGCGCGCCAAGGGCTTGTCCGAGCGCAAGGTGTTGTGGAAGCATGTGATGCGCAACGCCCTGATTCCTTTGGTCACGGGTTTTCCGGCGGCTTTCATAGGCGCGTTTTTCGCCGGTTCACTGTTGATTGAAACCCTGTTCTCGCTGGACGGTCTGGGCTTGCTCAGTTATGAGAGCGTGATGCGGCGCGATTACCCAGTCGTGCTGGGCACTTTGTATTTATTCACCCTGATCGGCCTGGTGACCAAGCTGATCAGCGACCTGTGTTACGTGTGGGTAGACCCGCGCGTGAAATTCGACTGATCGCAATGGCAACCGTCTCTCTTTCCCCCTCACAACTGGCCTGGCGCCGCTTCAAGCGCAACCGCTTGGGTTTCATCAGTTTGATTTTGTTTTCTATTTTGTTTGTGGTCAGCATGGCAGCCGAGTTGGTGTGCAACGACAAGCCGCTGATCGCCAGTTACCAAGGCAAGCTGTATTTCCCTATTGTGAAAAACCCGCCTGAAACCGTGTTTGGCGGTGATTTCGAAACACCGACCGATTATTTCGATCCGTTCATCCGCCAGCAGTTCCAGCAAGCCGGTAACTGGGCGGTGTACCCGATCAATCCTTACCACCACAGCACGCTGAATTACTTTGCCAAAGAGCCCAACCCGGCGCCGCCTTCGTCCGACAACTGGCTGGGCACCGACGACCGTGGCCGCGATCTGCTGGCACGTTTGCTCTACGGTTTTCGGGTGTCGGTGTTGTTTGCTTTGGCATTGACCATCACAGGTACTTTTTTGGGCGTAGTCACCGGTGCTATTCAAGGCTTTTTTGTCGGCAAGATCGACTTGGCCATGCAGCGCTTCATAGAAATCTGGGGTGCCATGCCGGAGTTGTATTTGCTCATCATTTTTTCGGCTGTGTTCGAGCCCAGCGTCAGTTTGTTGCTGATACTGCTGAGCTTGTTTGGCTGGATGGGCTTGTCCGACTATGTGCGGGCCGAGTTTTTGCGCAACCGCCAGTTGGACTATGTGCGCGCCGCCCGCGCTTTGGGTTTGTCCAATTGGGCCATCATCCGCCGTCACGTGCTGCCCAACAGCATGACACCGGTGGTCACGTTTTTGCCGTTTCGCATGAGCGCTGCCATTCTGGCTTTGACCAGCCTAGACTTTCTGGGCTTGGGCGTGCCGCCCGGCACCCCTAGTTTGGGCGAACTCTTGTCGCAAGGCAAAACCAATATCGACGCCTGGTGGATTTCCATTTCCACCTTTGGCGTGCTGGTCGTCACGCTGCTCTTGCTGACTTTCATGGGGGACGCGCTGCGCGACGCGCTGGATCCGCGCAAGCTGCACCAGGAGAAGGCAGCATGAGCGCTTTGTTGAAAGTGCATAACTTGCACATGTCGTTCCAAGGCCGCGAGGTGGTGCATGGCGTGTCATTCACATTGCAAGCCGGCGAAAAGCTGGCGTTGGTCGGTGAATCCGGCTCCGGCAAAACCGTGACCGCGCTCAGCTTGCTGGGCTTGGCGCGCGGCGCCTGGGTGCGCGGCGAGGCCGTGTTCAGCGGGCAAGATTTGTTCAAACTCAACGAGTCGCAATGGCAGGGCGTGCGTGGCAGCGATATCGCCATGATTTTTCAAGAGCCGATGACGGCACTCAACCCTTTGTTCACCATAGGCGAGCAAATCGCCGAGGTGCTGTTGCTGAAAAAAGGCATGGACCGCCAGCAAGCCTGGGCGCGCGCCATTGAGTTATTGACCGACACCGGTATCCCTGAGCCACAACGTCGCGTCAACAGTTACCCGCATCAGCTGTCCGGCGGGCAAAGACAGCGCGCCATGATTGCCATGGCCTTGGCCGGTGAGCCCAAACTCTTGCTGGCCGACGAGCCGACCACGGCGCTGGACGTGTCCTTGCGCGGCCAGATACTGGATTTGCTCGACAGCCTGCAACACAAACACGGCATGGCGATTTTGCTGATCACGCACGACTTGAACATGGTCAGGCGTTTTGCCGAACGCGTGCTGGTGATGGAAAACGGTTATTTGGTCGAGGAAGGCGCTGTCGCCGAGGTGCTCAGCCACCCGGCGCATGCTTACACGCGCCGCCTGGTCGACAGCCAGCCCGAGCGCAATGTCTTCGAGCCGCTGGACGATGCGCCTGTGTGTGTGCATGCCGAGGCTTTGCGGGTGGTGTACCCGGTGCCGCGTGCGGGTTGGCGCGGCTGGTTCGGTCAGGCCGAATTCGTCGCCTTGCAAGCCGCTGATTTCAAGCTGCACCAAGGCCAGACGCTGGGCATCATCGGCGAATCCGGCTCCGGCAAATCCTCGCTGGCGCTGGCCGCGCTGGGCCTGATTCCGTTTCAAGGCCAGTTACACATTGAAGACAAGCGCTGGCAGGCCAAGGCCGGGCTGGATTTGCCTTTGCGCCGCGCCATACAAGTGGTGTTTCAAGACCCGTTTTCCTCGCTGTCGCCGCGCATGACCGTGGAAGAAGTGGTGGGCGAGGGCTTGCTGGTGCATGAAACCGGGCTGAACACCGCGCAGCGGCAAACCCGGGTGCTGGCGGCGTTAAACGAAGTCGGCATGGACGAAATCCAGTTTCCTGGCCTGCTGGCGCGTTACCCGCACGAGTTCTCCGGCGGCCAGCGCCAGCGTCTGGCGATTGCACGGGCGCTGATCGTCGAGCCGCGCATACTGGTGTTGGACGAGCCGACCAGCGCGTTGGATGTGTCTATTCAAAAACAAGTGCTGGACTTGCTGCAGCGCTTGCAACGCGAGCGAGGCCTGAGTTATTTGCTGATCACCCACGACATTGATGTCATACAAGCCATGGCCCACCATGTGATGGTACTGAAAGACGGCGTGGTGGTCGAATCCGGCAGTATTGAGCGCGTCACCCGGGCCCCGGCGTCGGCCTATACGCGTACTTTGCTGGAGGCTTCGTTCAGCGGGAATGTTCAGGCCTCCCAATAATGGTTACAATAGCAGGCAAATGAACGATAACGGGCGGACATCCCAACCGCCCGTTTTTTTTGGTCGGACGAAAAGCGGTGCCATTGCAAGACATCATCGAACAAACCGTCAGCGGTCTGGGTTACCAGTTGGTCGAAGTAGACCGTTCAGCCGGCGGGCTGCTGCGGGTCACTATTGATTTGCCTTGGCAAGCCGGTCAGCCCGAGCAATTCATCCAAGTGGAAGATTGCGAGAAGGTGACGCGGCAGTTGCAGTTTGTGCTGGAAGTCGAAGGCACGGCCTACAACCGCTTGGAAGTCTCTTCGCCGGGCATAGACCGGCCTTTGCGTTCAGAAAACGATTTTTTGCGTTTTGTCGGTGAGCTCATCGACCTGACATTGAAAGCGCCCATGGGGGCGGCGGCGGGCGGCCTGGTGGCTGCCAACCGGAAAAAATTCCGGGGCGTGTTGGAAACCACCGACACACCTCAGACCTGGCAAATCACCTGGCGTGATGAGCCGACGAGCAAGCCGGGTATGCGGCCTGCTCGTGTCAACAAAAACTTGCCGGTACAGGCTTTGCAATTCAACTTGAGTGAATTGCGTGAAGCCCGGCTGGCGCCGATTGTGAATTTCAAGGGCAGAAGGCCCGCTGAGAACAGGAGTAATGAATCATGAATCGCGAAATGCTGATGCTGGTGGATGCCATCTCACGCGAAAAAAATGTCGAGCGTGACCTGGTTTTCGGTGCGGTCGAATCCGCGCTGGCGCAAGCCACCAAAAAACTCTACCAGGGCGACGTGGACATCCGTGTGGTCATGGACCGTGACTCCGGTGAATACGAAACCTTCCGCCGCTGGCTGGTGGTGCCTGACGAAGCCGGTTTGCAAAACCCGGATGCTGAAGAAATGTTGATGGACGCCAAAGAGCGTTTGTCTGACGTGGAAGAGGGCGAGTACATCGAAGAAAGCGTCGAATCGCTGCCCATCGGCCGCATCGGCGCCATGGCAGCCAAGCAAGTCATTTTGCAAAAAATCCGCGACGCTGAACGTGAAATGCTGTTGTCCGACTTTCTGGCGCGCGGCGACAAAATTTTTGTCGGCAGCGTCAAGCGCATGGACAAAGGCGACATCATTGTCGAGAGCGGTCGTGTTGAAGGCCGTTTGCGCCGCAGCGAAATGATCCCCAAGGAAAACCTGCGCAGCTCCGACCGCGTGCGCGCCATGATCATGGAAGTCGACGTCACTTTGCGCGGCGCACCCATCATCTTGTCGCGCTCTGCGCCCGAATTCATGATCGAGTTGTTCCGCCAGGAAGTGCCCGAAATCGAACAAGGCTTGCTGGAGATCAAATCCTGCGCCCGTGACCCCGGTTCGCGCGCCAAGATCGCCGTCATTTCTCACGACAAACGCGTCGACCCCATAGGCACTTGCGTCGGTGTGCGCGGCACACGTGTGAATGCCGTCACCAACGAACTCGCCGGTGAGCGCGTCGACATCGTGTTGTGGAGCGAAGACCCGGCACAGTTTGTCATCGGCGCATTGGCCCCGGCCAACGTGTCTTCCATTGTGGTGGACGAAGAAAAACACGCCATGGATGTGGTGGTTGACGACGAAAACCTGGCCATGGCCATCGGTCGCGGCGGCCAAAACGTGCGTTTAGCGTCTGACCTGACCGGCTGGAAAATCAACATCATGGACGCGGCCGAATCCGCGCAAAAAACCGCCACCGAAACCGAAGGTTTGCGCGCCTTGTTTGTCGCCAAACTCGACGTCGACCAGGAAGTCGCCGACATTCTGATCGAAGAAGGTTTCACCAGCCTGGAAGAAGTGGCTTATGTGCCCTTGCAGGAAATGCTGGAAATTGAAAGTTTTGACGAAGACACAGTCAATGAATTGCGGGCCCGCGCCAAAGACGCTTTGCTGACCATGGAAATTGCCATGGAAGAAAGCGTCGAGGAAGTTTCTCAGGATCTGAGAGACCTGGAAGGCCTGGATGCCGAATTGATTGCCAAACTGGCCGTGGGTGGAGTACATACCCGTGACGATCTGGCGGATTTGGCGGTGGACGAACTGGTGGACATCACCGGTCAGTCTGAAGAGGAAGCAAAAACTTTGATCCTGAAGGCACGCGAGCATTGGTTCGCGGGTCAAGCGTAACGGTCATGAAGAGGAACACCACAGATGACCATCACAACGGTTGCCGAGTTTGCCAAGGAACTCAAAAA
>CAISPG010000096.1 GCA_903887325.1 uncultured Burkholderiales bacterium
CTCACGCTTGCGTGTGCGTTTGGTGACCAATTCAAATCCGGTGCTGGCAAAGGTAGTTTGTTTCATTTACCTATAACGCTTGAGTCAGTGCTGTGGATGACTTATGCAGAGATTCCTTAGATATTTTTTCGCCGACAGACACAAACCAACAGGTAATACCAACCGCATACAATCGCCGGTTGCCTGAACGAGGAGAAATTCTGTGCTGATATCGACTGCTTACGCCCAATCCGCCCCTGCTGCGGCCCCCGCCAACGACTTGTCTTCATCCCTCATGAGCATGCTGCCGCTGGTGCTGATGTTTGTGGTGCTGTATTTCGTCATGGTCCGCCCGCAAATGAAGCGCCAAAAAGAACTCAAAGCCATGCTGGACGCGCTGGCCAAGGGCGACGAAGTTGTCACCACCGGCGGAATGCTTGGCAAGATCGCGCAACTGGGCGAACAACAAATCGGCCTGGATGTGGGCAACGGTGTCACTGTTCAATTGCAACGCGCAGCCGTGGTGCAAGTACTGCCCAAGGGCTCTATCAAATAAATCGTCATCGCCATGAACCGTTACGCCTTTTGGAAATACCTGGTCATTCTGATCGCCGTGCTGCTGGGCAGTGTCTACACGCTGCCGAACTTTTTCGGCGAAGCGCCTGCGGTTCAAGTCTCACCCGGGCGCGCCAGCGTCAAGGTCGATTTGGGCGTGCAAGGCAAAGTGGAAGAGGCTTTGAAAGCCGCCGGTTTAACCGCTTCCATGCTGACGCTGGAAAACAATTCTCTGAAAGTGCGTTTCGAAACCACCGATGAACAACTCAAAGCCAAGGACGCGATTCAGCGCACGCTGAACACCGAGGCCGACAACCCGTCTTACATCGTGGCGCTGAACTTGATTGCGCGCACACCTACATGGCTTAGCAGCCTGCGGGCCGCACCCATGTACCTGGGTCTGGATTTGCGCGGCGGCGTGCACTTCATGTTGCAAGTCGACATGCAAGCCGCGTTGACCAAAAAAGCCGAATCGCTGGCCGGCGACATGCGCACGCTGATGCGTGAGAAAAATATTCGCCACGGCGGTATTTCGCGCAACGGCGAACAAATTGACATCGTGTTTCGCGAGCAAGCCGCTGCTGAAGCCGCCGCCAATTTGCTGCGTGACCAATTCCCTGAACTGGTGAGCACCACGGCCACGCAAGGCAGTGACGTGGTGTTGAGCGCCAAGCTCAAGCCCGAGGCCGGTCGCAAAGTGCAAGACCAGGCGCTGAAACAAAACATCACCACGCTGCACAACCGTATCAATGAACTCGGTGTGGCCGAGCCGGTGATTCAACAGCAAGGCTTAGACCGCATCGTGGTGCAACTGCCGGGCGTGCAAGACACGGCCAAGGCCAAAGACATTCTGGGTCGCACTGCGACGCTTGAAATCCGCATGGTGGATGAGAGCAGCGAAGCGCGTTCCGCCGAAATCGGCAGCGGTGCTGTGCCATTCGGCGCAGAAAAATACCTGGACCGCAACGGCCAGGCGGTGGTGGTGAAAAAACAAGTCATGCTCACTGGCGAGAACCTGACCGATGCCCAGCCCGGCTTTGACAACCAGACACAAGAAGCCGCTGTGCATTTGACGCTGGACGCCAAAGGCGCACGCATATTCAAAGACGTGACGCGTGAAAACGTCGGCAAGCGCATGGCGATTTTGCTGTTTGAAAAAGGCAAAGGCGAAGTCGTCACGGCACCGGTGATACGCACCGAAATCGGCGGCGGCCGGGTACAAATCTCAGGTCGCATGAGCACGGTGGAAGCAGCGGACACCTCTTTGTTGTTGCGCGCCGGTTCGCTGGCCGCACCCATGGAAATCATTGAAGAACGCACCATCGGCCCGTCACTGGGTGCAGAAAACATCGCCAAAGGTTTTGACAGCGTGACCTGGGGCTTTTTGGCCGTCACGGTGTTCATGTGCGTGTACTACCTGCTGTTCGGCGTGATCTCCAGCATTGCGCTGGCGGTCAATTTGCTGCTGCTGGTTGCCGTCTTGTCCATGCTGCAAGCCACGCTGACGCTGCCGGGCATGGCGGCGATGGCGCTGGTGCTGGGCATGGCTATTGACGCCAACGTGCTGATCAACGAGCGCGTGCGCGAAGAGTTGCGCAATGGCGCGTCGCCGCAAACCGCTATACACATAGGCTATGAGCGCGCCTGGTCCACCATTTTGGACTCCAACGTCACCACGCTGATTGCCGGTCTGGCCTTGCTGGCCTTTGGCTCCGGCCCGGTGCGCGGTTTCGCGGTGGTGCATTGCCTGGGCATTCTGACCAGCATGTTCTCGGCGGTGTTTTTCTCACGCGGCTTGGTCAACCTGTGGTACGGCCGTCAAAAGCGTTTGCAAACCGTGTCTATTGGCACCGTGTGGCGGCCAGATGATCTGACCGCCAAAGCCATCGAACGCGCCAAAGCAGACTGATCAACCGCATACCCAAGGCGTTGCAACAGCCGCCCTGACGAACAAGGAAACAGCATGGAATTTTTCAAAATCAAACGCGACATACCGTTCATGCGCCATGCGCTGGTGTTCAACGCGGTGTCGTTCATCACTTTTCTGGCGGCGGTGTTTCTCCTGTTCAGCCGGGGCCTGCATTTGTCGGTGGAATTCACCGGCGGCACCTTGATGGAAGTCGGCTTCTCACAACCGGTGGCCCTCGACCCGATGCGTGCGCAAATTGCATCGCTGGGTTATGCGGATGTGCAAGTGCAAAACTTCGGTTCGGCCCGCGATGTGCTGATCCGCATGCCTGCGGCCAAAGGCTCGACCGCCACCGAGCAAAGCGAGCGCGTGATGGCCGCGCTGAAAACCACGGATGCACAAGCTGTACTTAAACGCACCGAATTTGTCGGGCCGCAAGTCGGTGACGAGTTGGCGATTGACGGCTTGAAAGCGCTGGCCTTTGTGGTGATCGGCATCATGATTTACTTGGCTATCCGCTTTGAGTGGAAATACGCGGTGGCCGGCATCATCGCCAACTTGCACGATGTCATCATCATTCTGGGTTTCTTCGCGTTTTTCCAATGGGAATTTTCATTGCCGGTGCTGGCCGCTGTGTTGGCGGTGCTGGGCTATTCGGTGAACGAATCGGTGGTGATTTTTGACCGGGTGCGCGAGAACTTCCGTCGTTTTCGCAAGATGAGCACAATAGAGATCATCGACAACGCCATCACCTCGACCATCAGCCGCACCATCATCACCCACGGCTGCACGCAACTGATGGTCTTGTCCATGCTGTTGTTCGGCGGCGCAACCCTGCATTACTTTGCGCTGGCGCTGACGATTGGCATTTTGTTTGGCATTTATTCATCGGTGTTTGTGGCCGCTGCCATCGCCATGTGGCTGGGTATCAAGCGCGAAGACCTGATCAAGCATGTGAAAAAAGAAGGCCCTGAAGAAGACCCTAACGATCCGAATTCCGGCGCAGTGGTTTAACTGCGCGGCCAAGAAAAAAGCAGCCGGCGGCTGCTTTTTTTTCGTGTGTGCGAGTTGATCAGTGGGCGACGCGGTCGACGTTGTCGTCGCATAACTCATCAAGCACCAGTGCATCCGGCTCAATGCCTGCGCTCCAGTACACCATGAGCACAATAATTTTCAAATCGTCTAAGCCTACGGGGTGATCGGTGACGGCCATGGCGCGGTCCACCACAATCTCGCGCATTTGCGCTGACATGACGCCAGCGCTTTCCATGAAGGTGATGAAGCCCAAGCATTGCGAACCCAGATGTTGCTGTTCGGCTTCGGAGTACACGCGCATGCTCAAATGCGACTGCACGTAGGCCGGAGCCACACGTTGCTGGTGCACTTGAATCAAGTCGGCGTGTTGGGCGGCGCTGTTGAGCCCCGCCAGCCAGGACAAGGCTTGCTGGATTTCATCGGCGTCAAAGCCTGCTGCGCTGAGCTTGCGGCCCAGCAACGGCAATTCGGGACAAACGTCACCACGCCAGTAGTGTTCGTAAACGTAAACAAGGACATCGAACATGTCTGCAATATAACCGTTTTCGAAACCACTTCGGCCAGCATCCTTCAAACCCTGTTCAAGTCATTGTGTTTATGCATTGCGCTCAAGCTGTGTTCAACACAGTTGCTGGTACAAGCCGCCGGGCATTTGCGCCACTCTGCCTGTGTCTATCAGCGACTGCATGGCAATCAGTGCTTCGTCTAACGTCAAGTCGCTGTCAAGCAACAACATCTCCAGCGTTTGCGGGTCATGCCCAAGCGCTTTGAGCAATGCCTGTTGTTTGCTGTCCGTCAGTGGCGCATTTTTTTCTCGCAATGATGTGTCTGCCAGACTGCTGCTGTACACCGGTAATTCCTCAAGCACATCCTGAGCGTTCTCGACCAGTTTTGCGCCTTGACGCAGCAAGGCGTGACAGCCGCGCGACAACACCGAATGGATAGAACCGGGAATGGCAAACACCTCTTTGCCTTGCGACAAGGCCATGTCTGCGGTGATCAGCGAGCCGGACTTCAATGCCGCTTCTACCACCAGCACGCCTTGGCTCAAACCGGCGATCAAGCGGTTGCGCATAGGGAAATGGTGTGGCAATGGCGGCGTGCCGGGCGGTAACTCGCTGAGCAACCAGCCGTGTTGCGCCACCTGCTGCGCCAGCGCATGGTGCTGGCGCGGATAGACCTGATCTAAACCGGTGCCGACCACGGCCACCGTCACGCAACGCTGCGGGTCGGGCTGTTGCAGCGCGCCCACGTGGGCGGCAGCGTCTATGCCCATGGCCAAGCCTGAGACTATGCAGCAACCCGCTTGTTGTAATTGGGCCGCAAAGGCTTTGGCGTTTTCTTTTCCTTGCGGTGTGGGGTTGCGGCTGCCGACCACGGCCACGCCCTGCCAACACGGCCTGTCGGTCTGCCCTTGGGCAAACAGCAGCAAGGGCGGGTCATCGAGTTCGCGCAAAGCAGTCGGGTAACTGTCATGGTTCCAAGTCCAGATGGCCTGCTGCACGCCTTTCTGGCTTTGAGCCAGCCAAGCCCGGGTGCGCGCCAGCACTGCGTCCCAATCCGGCGGGTATAGCTGCAAGGCTTTGGCCTGCGCCTCGCTCAGGTGCGCCAGCAGAGGGGCTCCGGATTGAGCAAAAACGGCTGTGGGCGAACCGAAAATCGTCACCAACCGGTGCTGCGTCTGCAAGCCTATGTGCGGTGTCAGGCTCAGGCGCAGCCAATCCTGCCATTCGCTGTGGTCAGCGCTTGTGACGGTTTGTTCCTTGGTAAGCGTATCTTCCATGTGTGCATGCCTTTCAGATCAAGGCATGCAGCGTAGACCCCCGGGGTGTCGCCGGTGTCACTCAGGCCTGCGATTTTTGTAACCGCGGCTTCACCCCCGGGTTTTCAAAAAAGCGACAATAGGTGCATGGCTTTACTACCCATTCTTTCCTACCCCGACCCGCGCCTGCACACCGTAGCCAAACCGGTGGCTGTCGTGGATGACCGCATACGCGCGCTGGCTGCCGACATGATCGAAACCATGTACGACTCCAAAGGCGTTGGCCTGGCCGCCACACAGGTCAATGTGCATGAGCGTTTGCTGGTGATGGATGTGTCCGAAGAACACAACCAACCCCAGGTGCTGATCAACCCCGAGTTGTTATGGGCCAGCGAAGAGCGCGTCAAAAACGAAGAAGGCTGTTTGTCTGTGCCCGGCATTTTTGACGGCGTCGAACGGCCTGAGCGCGTCAAGATACAAGCGCTGAACGAACAAGGCGAAACAGTCATCATCGAAGCCGAAGGCTTGATGGCGATTTGCATACAACATGAAATGGATCACCTGATGGGCAAAGTGTTTGTCGAATACCTGTCAGCGCTCAAACGCATGCGCATCAAAAGCAAAATGCTCAAAGCCCAACGCGACCTAGAGCGCTCATAGATGCGCCTTGTTTTCGCCGGCACCCCGGAATTCGCACGCACCGCACTCGCCACTTTGCACAAGGCTGGTCACGACATCGCACTGGTGCTGACCCAACCCGACCGCCCCGCCGGTCGTGGCATGAAACTGCAAGCGTCTGCGGTCAAGCAATACGCTCTTGAACACCACATGCCTGTGTGCCAGCCGCACAGCTTGCGATTGGACGGCAAATATCCTGATGAAGCCTTAGTCGCACAGCAAGCCATTGCAGATGCACACGCAGAGTTGATGGTGGTGGTGGCCTACGGTTTGTTGTTGCCCGAATGGACTTTGCACAGCGTACCGCTGGGTTGCTTGAATATCCACGCTTCACTGCTGCCGCGTTGGCGCGGCGCCGCACCCATACAACGCGCCATCGAAGCCGGTGACAGCGAGACCGGCGTGTGCATCATGCAAATGGATGCGGGCCTGGACACCGGCGCGGTGTTGATGCAAGACAGTCTGCCCTTCAGTGACACAGACACCAGCGCCAGTTTGCACGACAAACTCGCTGCTTTGGGCTCGCGTTTGATTGTTGACACCTTGGCTGTGTTGCCTCAACGACAAGCTCAACCTCAAGCCACTGAAGGCGTCACTTACGCCGCCAAAATTTTGAAAGATGAAGCGCTGATCGACTGGCGCTTGCCCGCGCTGCGCTTGTCACAACGCATACGTGCCTTCGATCCGTTCCCCGGCGCGCACACTTTGTGTGAATCACAGGTGCTCAAAATCTGGTCCGCCACTGCGCTTGACTCCAACACACATGCAACGCCAGGCACGGTTGTGCAACTGCACGCAGATGCATTCGATGTCGCCACCGGTGACGGCGTGTTACGCGTGCATCAAGTGCAACGCCCGGGCGGCAAACGCATCAGCGCCGCCGAATATTTGCACAGCCAAACTTTGTCTGTCGGCATGTTGCTCGGTGCATCCACAGACTGAACATGTTTTTTGATCCCGCCAATTTCCGCCACCCTGCTTTTCGCCAAGGCATGGTCGACACACTCAAAGTCGCGCCCGGCATCTGGGCCTGGGGCTTAATGACTGGGGTTGCGATGGTGCAAGCCGGTTTGAGCCCGGCCATGGCCACCTTGATGACACTGGTGATTTACGGCGGCAGCGCACAACTGGCCGCCATTCCACTGCTTGCCGCCGGCGCGCCTGTGTGGGTGATATTAGCGACCGCGTTTTGTGTGAATTTGCGCTTCGCCGTGTTCAGTTTGCATTTGCGCCAGTACATGATGGCCTGGCCGCGCTGGCAACGTTTGTGCATAGGCTATTTCATCGCCGACATGAACTATGTGCAATTTGTGCACACCTACCCTCAAGCCTCTGAAAACACAGAAGGACAGCGCAGCGAAATGGCCTACCTCAGCGGTAACTGTTTTTTGAATTGGTTCGGCTGGCAAGTATCCGGTCTGGCCGGCGTTGTGCTGGCCGCGCAAGTGCCGTTGCAATGGGGACTGGGTTTTGCCGGTGTGCTGGCCTTGTTTGGTATTTTGTGTTCGCTCAGCCAGACGCGCATGCGCGTGATCTCGCTGGCGGTGGCGGGTGCGGCCGCCGTGGCGGCCTACGCCTTGCCTATGCGCTTGAACATACTGGTGGCGATTGCAGCGGCGGTTGCTTTTTGCATGGTGATTGAACAAACGCCGCTGGCCGGCAAACAGGTCAACAACTGATGGAATGGTCTGATGTTTTCACTGCCGTCGGCTTGGGCGTCATCACACTGGTGACGCGCTGTTTTTTCTTTATCTCCGAGCGTGAATTGCCGTTCCCGTCTTGGGCGCATCGAGGTTTGCAATACGCACCCATTGCCGCGCTGGCCGCTGTGGTGGTGCCGGAAATATTGGTCAGCCACGGCGCGTTGATTACCACCTGGCTGGACGCGCGCTTGTTTGGTGCGGCAGCAGGCGCAGGTTTTTATTTCTATCAGCGCGGCCAGGGCCAAGCGGTACTGGGCACCATCATTGTGGGGATGGCGGTGTATTTGCCGCTGCATATTGGCTTGGGTTGGTAAAAATCTTTAACTAGGGTTGGTTTACTGGATTTGTACAAATATGCAATTCAATTGCATTTTTGTACAAACCCCCAACTTGCTAGCTTCACGGTCTAGCGATTCAATCATCCAAGTTGGAAAATCCACATCGACCCGTTTTTGCGTTTGACACACCCGCTTGGCTTTGGCTATATCCAAAGCAGGCGTGATATCGACACCTTC
Organism: uncultured Burkholderiales bacterium; assembly: GCA_903887325.1. Classification (GTDB taxonomy): domain Bacteria; phylum Pseudomonadota; class Gammaproteobacteria; order Burkholderiales; family Burkholderiaceae_C; genus Limnohabitans. The sequence goes on from CAISPG010000096.1 coordinate 8,137, forward strand.
GTCAAACTGTTAATCGAAATTTTTAGCTTGCATAGAGCGCTACCTCTTCTGTGCGTGAGCGACGAACGGATAAAGCATAAAAACCATCCATGACTGGATAGATATTTAATTTTGCTGTTTTCGCATTTAGTGCTGCGATCACTAGTGTCCCAACGTTGGGAAGAGGGTTTGTTGAATAGGATCTTGGCCGATTTCAGGCCCATCCTGTAGTTTTCCCAGTAGGGCGGATATTGGCGTGGTTTCAAACATATTCA
>CAISPG010000097.1 GCA_903887325.1 uncultured Burkholderiales bacterium
CAGCTGCAAAGAAGGCGGGCTCTGACCCCAATTTCGCAGCTGCAAAGAAGGCGGGCTCTGACCCCAATTTCGTAGCTGCAAAGAAGGCGGGCTCTTCCTCCAATTCCCAGATCGCGAACCAAAAATACACCACTTGGTCCTTCGGCGAACTGCCCGAACTCATGGAAATCAGCAAAGGCGGCCAAAGCCTGATTGGTTTTCCGGCGCTGGTGGACCTGGGCGACGCGGTCAGCATCGAAGTGTTTGACGAGCCTGATGTCGCTGCCGCCAAAAACCGCGCCGGTCTGCGCCGATTGTTTGCGCTGCAAATCAAAGATGCATTGAAGTACTTGGAGAAAAATATTCCCGACATGCAAAAAATGGCCGTGGCCTATATGCAGTTGGGCAGGGCTGACGAGTTGAAAGCGCAAATCATTGACGTGGCGCTGGACCGCGCGTTTTTGCTGGATCCTCTGCCTAACGATGAAGCCAGTTTTAAGCGGCGCATAGACGAGGGACGCGGACGCTTGACGCTGATAGCGAACGAAGTGGCCCGCCTGGCACTTGGCGTGCTGAGTGAATTTGCACTGGCGCAGCGAAAAATCAAAGACACGAAAAACGCACCGGATGCCACCGCCGACTGCACCCAGCAACTGCAACGCCTGTTGCCGAAAAACTTTTTGGCCGCTACCCCGTGGCCGCAGTTGCAACATGGCGCGCGTTATTTGAAAGCCATCAGTTTGCGGCTGGAGAAATACCGCGCTGACCCGGCACGGGACGCGCAGCAATTGGCCGAGCTGAAACCGCTGGAGCAAAAGTATTGGCGGCTGGTGGCCGAGCGCAAAGGCCAGACCGATGCGCGCATGTTGGAATTCCGGTGGTTATTGGAAGAACTGCGGGTCAGCTTTTTCGCGCAGGAACTGAGAACACCGCAGCCGGTGAGTGTGAAGCGGTTGGAAAAAGCGTGGGCTCAGGTTTCGCACTGAGCACGTGATTTTCAGCACAGACGCACATCTTCCTGATAGGCATGTGAGTCGTCGCTAGGTGGTGTGGGGGCAGTTGACGCACTGGGTAAAGACTTTAGACTCCGATTGCCATCCCATCGCTCCTCGGGTCATGCGCGCCAGTCATCATGCCGGTCTCGCCGTCAATCACAATGACTCCCGGGTGCCCCATCAGCGGGCTTTGCGCTTCAACCAAACTGAGTGCATGACCTCGGCGCTTGAGTTCATTCAACACATCGACGGGTACTTCGCTCTCTATTTTCAAGTTATCCGTGCTGTCTGAAAAAGTTTTACCCAGCAAAAAACGCGGTGCCGCCAGTGCGCTGAGCGGATCCATGCCGTAGTCGATCAAGCGGGTGAGCAGGGCGGCCAAGGTCTGCGGTTGACCATCCGCGCCTTGTGTGCCGAACAGCATATGTGGTTTGTTCTGCTTCAAGTACATGCCCGGGTTCAAGGTGTGAAACGGGCGTTTGCCAGGTGTCAATACATTCGGATGCGTCGGGTCTGTAGAAAACGCCGCGCCACGGTTGTGCCAGATCACGCCGCTGTCTGCGGCCATGACGCCGCTGCCCCAATCGAAATAAACGGTTGCCAACACCGAGGCCGCATTGCCTGCGGCGTCACTTGCCGCCACATACACCGTATCGCCCGGTTGGTACACATGCGGCCAGGGCTGCGCGCAGTTCATGTCTATTTGTTTCGCTTGCGCCGAAAGATAAGTCTCAGACAGCAAGCGACCGACCGGCACCTGCGCAAAGTCCGGGTCTGCCAAATACCGGTTGCGGTCGGTGAACGCAAGTTTCACGGCTTCCACCATCAAGTGGTAATGGTCTGCACCACCTTGTGGCAGGTGTTGCAAATCAAACTGCGCCAGCAAGCCCATGATTTGCAATGTGCTCACGCCTTGCGCGGGCGGCGGCTGCGACACCAGCACGCCGTCGCGGTAAGGCAGATACAAGGGCGCTTCTACGCGGGCCACCGTTGCCGCCAAATCCTTGGCACGCAAAGGCGACCCGGCTTCGCTCAATCCTCTGACCAACTCAGCCGCCAACGCCCCCTCGTAAAACTCTCTCGCCCCGCGCTCGGCTATGGCTTGCAGGCTGCGTGCCAGATCGGGTCGTCTGCGCGTAGAACCTATCTCGGGCAGTTCACCGTCTGCGCAAAACAGGTTGAATACATCGTTCAATTGCTGTTTGTCATGGCGACGGAAATCAAGCCAGAAACGTTCTGACGCGCTGACCGCATAGCCTTCCTTCGCCAAGGCTATGGCCGGCTCCCACAGCGACGCCCAACTGCGCTTTCCATTCATGGTGTCGCGGCTGATTTGCCAGGCGCTGTCCAGCGCCGCCAACGCACCTGCGCTGGTCAAGGCAGAGCGCGGTCCGCGCACCGGAATAGGCGCGTCGTAGCCTCGTATATCTTGGGCAGCTTGACCAATGCCAGAAACAGCTTGCACCTGGCCTTTCGCGTCTGAGACCAGCATCAACACATCGCCGCCAAGCCCGCAAAAATGCGGGTAAGTCACATATAGCGCTGCGCAAGTGGCAATGGCTGCTTCGACAGCGGTGCCGCCATCGCGCAAAACAGCGACGCCGCATTCGCTGGCCGCTGCATTCGGACTGGTCACCATGCCGCGCGTTGAATGCGCATTACTCATAGATTCAATGCGTTCACGCGGTCGATGATTTGCCCCGGCTTGCACACCCAAACGCGCTCTTCGTCTCTGAGCTTGGCAATTTGTTGCAGCGCGCGACGTAAATGCCGCAAACGATAAGGCTGACCGACGATATACGGGTGCAGCGCTATGCCCATGACCAAGGGCTGTTGCGCCGATTGCAATAGCATTTCGTCTGTGTTGTCTATCAACATGTCGGCAAAGTCACGCGCGTCCATTTGCCTGTGCATGATCATCGGTATGTCATTGAGTTCCTGCGGGTAGGGTAGGCTCCAGATAGTTTCACCGCTGCGGGTTTGCATGCGTGTGGGTTGGTCGTCGTGGCACCAATTGAGGTTGTATTGGTAACCGGTTTCGTTCAACAAGTCCGGCGTTAACAAGGATTCTGAAATCCATGGCGACAACCAGCCGCGTGGTACTTGCCCGCTGTGTTCTTGAATCAGGTCACGGCAACCACTGAGAAGCAGGCGTTCATCCGCTTCGCTGTACACCGACTGACGCAGAGAGTTTGTGTGGCCATGCCCCACCATTTCATCGCCGCGCGTCACACAGGCTTGCAACAGTTCAGGGCAATGTTCGTAAAGTGCAGTATTCAAAATCGTGGCGGTTGGCAGACACAGCGCATCAAACAATGCCAGACAACGCCACGCACCTACGCGGTTGCCGTAATCGCGCCAGGCGTAATTCAGCACATCGGGTTGCGGCGACACCGGGCCAATGCCGGCACCCAAGCCTTCACCGAACGCAAAATGCTCCAGGTTAAAGCCAAGGTACACCGCAAGCCGTGCGCCATTAGGCCAACAATAGTCAGGCCTTTGGTGTATGGGGCTGTAGTCGAAACGGCCGTGGCCGCGCATCGGGGCAAACGGTGCGGGCGGTTGATCTGTGTTCATAGGTAGAGGACAAAAGCGACCGGGGAATTTAAACACAGGGATTTGATACAGCTCAAATCTTGCGGCGGTGCTCCTGACTTATCATGGGCACTTATATAAGACCGTGTCGGGTCCCGGGAGGAAAGCCTTGAAAAAGTTGTTGATAAGCCTGTTGTCTTTGACCATGGCGGTATTGCCTGTTTCGGCGGCCACTCCCGATGTGCCCAAAATCAAGATCGTGGTACCACAAGAGGTCTACAAGCAGCCTGTACCCGGTATGTCTGCCAAAGACATGCAAAAGTTTCTCAAGGGCGAGAGAGTGTTCACCAATTTCTGGATAGCGGTGAACAACCCGGTGATCCCGCTGATATGGGATCTTTCTCAAAGCGGTCCCGGCGGCGGCGAATGGGGCCTAGGCCCGATGTTCATGTCCACCAATTGCGCCGGTTGTCATTTGAACGCCGGGCGGGGCAGGGCATTGGATGCCAGCGGCTTGCGCGTGTTTCAGCAATTGGTGCGTTTGTCCATTCCCGGCGAAACACCGCATGGCGGACCCAAGCCCGACCCGAATTACGGCACCGACATTCAATCGTTTGACATGATCACCCGCACCGACCCGGATGCGCGCGCGGGCGAAGGCGAAGTCTTTATCGACTGGGTAAACAGCAACTTCACTTTCCCCGACGGCAGCAGCATTGAATTGCGCAAACCCAGTGTGCGCATCGAGAACCTGAATTTCGGTCCATTGGCAGATAACGTGATGATGTCGCTGCGCAATACCCAGGCATTGCTTGGCATGGGTTACCTGGAAGCGGTCAGTGAAAAAGACATCTTAAAGCAAGTCGAGAAGCAAAAAGCCATGGGCTTGAACGGCCGGCCTAACTATGTGCGCGACGACATCAACAAAAAAGTGTCCTTAGGCCGCTTCGGCTGGAAGGCCAATCAGCCCAGCATCAAGCAGCAAATCGCGGCTGCGTTTTTGGGCGACATAGGCATTAATTCAGCGATTTACCCGGAACAAAATTGCACGCCTGTGCAAAAAGAATGTCTGGCTGCTATCACCGGCAAAGAACCCGAGTTGCGCGATGAACTGTGGGATCCGATCACTTTCTGGTCGCAGTCACTTGATGTGCCGGCGCAGCGCAACCGTGAGACAGCAGACTTTAAAACCGGCGAGAAGTTGTTCGAGGCTGCCGGCTGTTCAGGGTGTCACGTCCCTGAAATGCGCACAGGCAAATATGCGGCGGTGCCTCAGTTATCGAACAAGTTAATCCGACCTTACACCGATTTGCTGTTGCACGACATGGGCCCCGATTTGGCTGATGGACGGCCTGACTTCAAGGCCAGCGGTTCGGATTGGCGCACCCCGCCTTTGTGGGGCGCTGGTTTGTCCATGCAGGTGAATGCCAGCAGTTCGTTTTTGCATGATGGCCGCGCGCGCAATTTGCTCGAAGCGATTGTGTGGCACGGCGGCGAGGCTAAGGCGTCGCGGGACAAGTTCATTGCCTTTACCAAGAAGCAGCGGGACGAGTTGATTTACTTTCTGTCTTCGATTTAGTACCAGACGTACTTGGCAGTTTGAAGACACGCTTTGGCCGAACCATCCGGTGCGATTTTTTTCTGCGCTTTCGCTCGAAAAAAACGCCCCCTCCGATTCGGCCTCTGTGATGTATTTGGTTGAAGCTGTATTTCTATAACGGCAGAAATGCAGTCTGAGAAGAACTGCGAGAAGATGACGACATGGCGGGCGGGCCGACGCGAACATTGGCGCGAAGCGGCAGTGAGAGGCGACCGTCCCGGCGTGGCATGAACAACTCACTTCGATGAAACATAAAAGCGACCGTCCCGGCATGGCGTGAACACCTGACTTCGATGAAACATAAAAGCGACCGTCCCGGCATGGCGTGAACACTTCTCTCAAATGAGAACAACACACTCGCTGCCAGAGAAAAATTTATCCCCAATAGCTTAATCAGGAAATCCCAATAACTGCAAATCCTCTACGCAGCGCTGCACATAATCAGCTTGGGTAAAACGCAGGGTAGCTTGGTAGCGCGAGACGGTGAAGTTATTCATTTTTTGACACAGTTCATGCTTTAACCGATGCGCTTCACTCAATTGTTCATTGCGAACCAACGCGTGCAACAAAGCCAATTTGGTGGGAATGAAATCCGGAAACTCCAGCAAAGCCCGGCGCACCACAGCCAAGGCCTCCGGGTAGCGTTGTAAATGTAAAAAAGCGTAAGCCTTGCCGCTCAAGGTGTAGCCAATTTCAGGTGCCATGGGATTGAGTTGCTCAGCCTTTTCAAAATGAAGCAAAGCGATTTCCGGTCGGGCGTTATAGGTATACACCCAGCCGGCAATGGATTGCACCGTTTGCAAATTCGGGTTGATAGACAAAGCTATTTCAGCAGCGCGCTGTGCTTGGTCGTGGCTGCCTAAAATCATAGAAATACTGTGCGCCGAGTAAACCAAGGTCAAAGGATCGTTACGGTGATCAGCTATGGCCTCCAGCGCAAAACGGGCATATTGTTTAGCCTGTTTGGTAGATAACCATCGATTGGACCAGCCCATGCCGGCCGCATGGGACAACAAGGCCTTGGCATACGAATAAGCCGGATCCAATTGCAATGCCTGGCGCAAACATTCCATGGCTTGGCTGACTTGCTCTTCAGTGATGCTTTGCATAAAGAGTGGCAGCGATCGCAAACACAAGTCATAGGCTTGCAAGTTGGCTGTGGGAATATGCCTTGTGCGTTCTAGCTCGGCCAGGCGCAATTGCGGCTCCATGGCAGCGACAACTTGCGAAGTGATTTGGTCTTGCAGGTCAAAAATATTTTCCATCAATCCATCGAAGCGCCTGCTCCACACTTGGTGCCCAAGGCGACTTGATGATGGTCGGTGCATTCGCCGGTTTGGCTTGCATCAGTTTTCTGGGACTGCCATTTGCGCTGGCTGTACTGGTGTCCATGGCGGCGATGGCGGCTTTGGGCTGTTTGATAGAGCGAGCGGTGATCAACCCGGTACTGGGCGAACCCTCGTTTTCCATTGTCATGCTGACCTTTGGCATGGGTTATCTGGCGCGCGGTCTGATCAACATGATCCCCGACATTGGCACGGACACACACAAATTACCAGTGCCGTATGCGGATGCCAACTTTCACATCGGCGCTTTGGTGCTGGGTGCCACCCAAGCGGTGATCATGGCCGTCACAGGCGTGTTGTGCGGCGCGCTCTACCTGATGTTCAAGTACACCCGCATAGACATAGCCATGCAGGCGAATTCGCAAAACCAATTGGCCGCTTATTACATGGGCATACCGGTGAAGCGAATCAACAGTTTGGTCTGGGCGCTGGCTGCGGTGATTGCCACGGTCGCCGGTTGGCTGTTGTCACCCATCACCTTTGTGCATTCAAGCATGGGCTTTATCGGCTTAAAGGCTTTACCGGCGGCCGTGGTCGGCGGATTTGGCAGCATGCCGGGCTCCATCGTCGGCGGCATCATCATTGGCGTGGTGGAAGGTCTGGCAGGTTTTTGGCTGCCCGAAGGTTTCAAAGACATTGCCGCCTATGTGGTGGTGTTGTTGATGCTGGTGTTCAAACCCCATGGCTTGTTCGGTGACAACCTGCGGAAAAAGGTCTAGGCCATGCGATTTATTTTCAAAACCACTTACAACCAGGACATCGCTTTGGCCAAACACGGCGGCCATGTATTCTGGTATGGCCTGCTGCTTGTGTGTCTGGTCGCTGCGCCATGGGTGCTGCAACCGTATTTCCTGGCACAACTGAGCTTTGTCTTGATCTACAGCATCATTGGCTTGGGGCTGATGCTGCTGGCAGGTTTCACCGGTTTGTTTTCTCTGGGCAATGCGGCTTTCATGGGCGTCGGCGCTTATGTGGCCGCTGTACTGGCAGCCAAGGGTTGGCCTTTCCCTGTGTCACTGGCGTTGGCAGCTGGTTTGTCGGCGTTGGTGGGTGCTGTGGTCGGTTTACCCGCGCTGCGTGTCAAAGGCCATTTCTTGGGTATTGCCACTTTGTCCTTCGGCTTCATTGTTGAAGAAGGCTTGGCGCGCTGGGACAGCGTCACCGGCGGTAATGCGGGTATGCCGGTCAAGACGCTGCTGATCGGCACTTGGAAAGCGGACAGTGATGAGAAGTTTTACGCTGTGTGTTTGATTGTCACGGTGTTGAGCACACTGGCTGTGCTTAATCTGCTGCGCAGTTCCACCGGACGCGCATTTGTCGCCATCAGAGATTCGGAAGTCTCGGCGCAAAGCATGGGCATTCACTTGGCTTATTACAAAACACTGGCCTTCATGCTGTCGGCTGCGCTTGCAGGCATAGGCGGCGCACTGTATGCCCACAAAATGCAATTCATCAGCCCGGAACAATTCAACATTTTGCAGTCTATCGACTTGCTGTTGATGGTGGTCATAGGCGGACTGGGCTCGGTGCAGGGTGCATTTTTAGGCGCTGTGTTTCTGATCATGCTGCCGCAGTTCATTTCTGCTTTCAAAGATTTTTTGCCTGTTGCCATCGGTCAGGCACCGGGCTTGCAATCGGTGATTTACGGCCTGCTCTTAATCCTGTTTGTCATGTTCGAGCCGACGGGCTTGTATGGTCGCTGGCTGAAAGTACGCACCTGGTTTGAGTTGTTTCCTTTTTATCGCAAAGGTATGTTTGCGAGGCAAAAAAGTTTCCAAAAATCGGAGCGACTGAAATGAGCGATATTCTTCTCAGCGCCCGTGAATTATCCGTGCGTTTCGGCGGTGTACTGGCGGTCAATCAGGTCAGCTTTGACATAAACCAAGGCGAGGTGTTCACGCTGATCGGCCCCAGCCGCCCAAATCAGGTTGTGGCTGACCACGCGCATGCTGCGCCGCGCCAGCGCCATGGTGTCTGCCACTGCCATCAACTGCTGGCCCAGCACCACCACATCGGAACGCGCTTGGGCCAAAGGCACGGCCTGCCCGAAAGCAAACGACACATGGGCTCCGGCCATCACCGGCATGTCGTTAAAACCATCGCCCACCATGGCTACGCGCTTACCCGTGGCCTGCAAGTCTTTCAAATAGCCCAGCTTGTCTGCCGGCGTGCAAGCGCTGTAGGTGTGCGACGGTTCCAGTTGCAAACGCGTACCAACAGTTTCAACGGCAACTTTTTTATCACCCGACATGAGATAAATTTCCACCCCCATTCGGCGCAAACGCTCTAAGGTTGCCAGCGCATCGGCTCGCAAGACTTCACGAAACACATACGAGGCCAACCAGCCTTGCCGGTCAAACACATGCACTTGCGCGGCTTGTGCGGCGATAGGAATCTCTTGAGACTGCGTAGCGGCACGACAAAACGCCAGTGAACCCATGCGCAATTCGCGCTCGCCTTGCGGACTCAGCCAAGTGGCCGACACACCTTGTCCGACATGTTCCTGCACTTGCTGCAACACCGGTTGCGGCGAACTGGATTTTTCTATTTGAAGCACGGCACGCGCATACGGGTGCCAGGAATGTTCGGCCAACGAAGCGGTGAGCGCCAGCAGGTTTTGCAATGACGGGGTCTGCAATTGCGTCATGCCCTTGGGAAACTCCGGCGTGAACAGATGCTGCAATTCCATGCGGTCACTGGTCAGCGTGCCGGTCTTGTCGAACACCACGGCATCGACGCGAGCCAATGATTCCAAAGATTGCACGTCCCGCAGCAACACACCTTGGCGCGCCAGATTACCCGCCGCCGCCAGCATGGCTGCAGGCGTGGCCAATGACAACGCACAAGGGCAGGTGACGATCAACACCGACACAGCCACCATCATGGCCTTGCCGGGCGATTCGCCCCAGGCCCAGACCGCCGCCAGTGCGGCCACCACCAGTACCGCCAGCAAAAACGGTTTGGCGATGCGATCGGCCAACGCCGCCAGCCGGGGTTTATGCAAAGACGCGGTTTGCATCAAATTCACAATCGCTGCATAACGCGTGGACTCGCCCAGCGCCGTCACTTGCATGGTGACGGTTTCGCGCAAATTGTGCGAACCCGCCAACACCGCTTCGCCCGGACGGCGCTCCAGCGGTTCAGACTCGCCGCTGAGCAAGGCCTCTTCCACCCAGGTATGGCCGCTGAGCAATATGCCGTCAGCAGCAAACACTTCACCGGGATGCACTTGCAACACATCGCCGGGTTTGACCATGGCCAAACCTACGTTATCGAACTCACCATCGGCTCTCTTGCGGTATACCGACTGCGGCAAACGGTTGATCAAAGCTTCCAGCGAACCGGCTGTGCGCTCGCGCAAACGCGCTTCCAGCCAGCGACCGGTGAGCAGGAAAAACACAAACATGGTGATCGAATCGAAATACACCTCGTTGCCGAAAAATCCGTCGGGACTGAACATGGCGGCGCTGCTGACCATGAAGCTGACCCATATGCCGATGGCGACCGGCAAATCCATGCTGATGTTGCCGCGCTTTAAATCGCGCCAGGCGGCAGCGGTGAAGACATCGGCAGAGAAAAACATGACCGGCAAGGTCAACATCCAGGCGGCCCAGCGCAGCAGCGTCAGCATCTCCGCCGTGATGTCCGTCGAAAAATATGGCGGCAAGGCGTACATCATGACTTGCATCATGCAAAAACCGGCCACCGCCCAGCGCCATAGCTGTCTGCGTACTTCCAGCTTGCCTTCGCTGCGTGCCACATGGTCGTTGGCCGGCACAGCCTCGTAGCCCGCGTCGTGCAAAGCATTCAGCCATTGCGAAGGCTTGACGGCATCCACCTCCCAGACCACCTCGGCGCGATGCGTCGCACCGTTGACTGTGGCCTGCTTCACACCCGGCACCGAACGCAAAGCTTTTTCCACATTCAACGCGCAGGATCCGCAATGCATGCCTTCGACCACCACCTGTGACTGCCACAGGCCGTGTTGTTTGTTCGAGGTTTTGTTCTCAGGCGACGGCGTGCTAAAGGCTGTCCAGTTGGCCGGATCGTCGAGTAAGGCATAGTTTGAGCGCATGCGTTCAAGCTTACGTCCGACAGAGGCACGGGGGATTGAATCGTCAACACCCAAAGTCAGCAGGTTGGATGGCGCTAGGTAATAGCCTAAGCGGTAAAAAGTCGTATTTGTATCGACATCCCAATAATAGGAAGAGGAAGCGTTCCATGTCATTTTGCCACTGCCTTTGCCATAACCCAAACCCAACATCCAATCGTCCACATAGTAAGTGCCGGAGACGATGCTGGTGTTCACTAGCGTTTTGTAACTGCTGGTCTCCACCCTTGAAGGTACGGTACCGATATACAGATTGCTGGAGCGTTGAATGAATTCGTGTTGATCAAAGGCTTGTTGCGGATCGTTTTTCACGGGGCTGAAGAAATATTGCACACCGACCATCGGGCCTAAGGTGTTGTCTGAGTCGTTCAAATTATTCTTTTCTAAACCAATGGCACCAACGCTGAATTGGTAGTCTGTGCTGGCTGATTCAGCCAAACAAACGGTCCAAGGCAAGGCGCAACACAAAAGACAGATAAGTTTGAGCAGGTTCATAAATTTTTACTTTTTAGTATTTTTAGGTTCTAAATATTAATTATTGCAATTCTTTCTTATTTTGTATTTAAATTTGATCGAATATTCAGGGGTTTTATAGGCATAAATTGCTTGTTAGTGTTGGGCATGCCTATAAACAAAGGCCAAAAACCGCTGTCTGGAGACTTCCATGCACAAGCGATTGGTTTCGCGCAAGCATTGACCTGCGTCAACCGTCACTGAAACAGCCCGCTATACAGGCGGAAATGACATTTCTAAAAAAATCACCACCACCAGTGTGAATTCGCGCAGCTTGTGGAACTGGAACGGTCAACACACACTGGCCTTGGAGCTGACCGGTAAACAC
>CAISPG010000098.1 GCA_903887325.1 uncultured Burkholderiales bacterium
AAAACTACAGGATGGGCCTGAAATCGGCCAAGATCCTATTCAACAAACCCTCTTCCCAACGTTGGGACACTAGTGATATATTTTTTTAAATACTAATTTAGACAAATTGCAGGCAATCATTAGCGCCTACTTCCTGATAAACAGCAAGTCAAATAACTATTGCAGTTTTAAATTTTCATCACCTAATTTTTGTTAAATGCCCAGCCGCGCTCAAAGTCCAAGTGCAACAATTTTCAAAAGGAAATTGTTCATACCAAAAACTTACCAACACCTACAGCTTGAGGAAAGAGCTTTGATCCAAACCATGCTCGAGCAAGGCTTTAAAGCAGCAGCAATTGCTTTGAGCTTAGGCCGTTCGCGCTCAACGATTAGTCGCGAGCTTGCGCGCAATAACTACACCGCACCTGCCATGCCGCGTCCTGTCGGACGGCCCTTTCTTGCAGGCGGCTATCGCTGTGTACGAGCTAATCAACGTGCACGCGCCCTCAGTTGTAAGCCCCGCGTGCCTCGGCGCATGGCCGCTGGAACTGCATTGTGGGATTGCGTTCTGTGTGGCCTATCTCAAGGGCTGTCCCCGGAGCAAGTCAGTGGTTTACTATGTCAACGCATGGATAAATCAATACGCATCAGTCACGAGAGCATTTACAGCGCCATCTATGCCATGCCGCGAGGCGAACTGCGCAGCGAGGTGATTGGTTTATTGCGCAAGTCACATAAGACACGTCGACCTCGCGCCCGTGGTGATGATAGGCGTGGCTTGATACCTAACATGACCAGCATTGATGAACGTCCGCTCGAGGTAGGTGAACGCCTGGTGCCAGGGCACTGGGAAGGAGATCTGATTAAAGGTGCACGTAACCGTTCGCAGGTTGGCACTTTGGTGGAGCGCACGACCTTGTTTACTGTATTGGCGCATATGCAAGATGCAACAGCACTTGGAGCTGCAAACGCCTTCTCAACCGTACTCAATAAGGTAGATGCGCAAATGCGTTTGTCATTGACATACGACCAGGGCCGGGAGATGGCTGCCCACCAGCGGTTGACTCAGGACACTGGCATGCAAGTCTATTTTGCTCACCCGCATAGCCCTTGGGAGCGCGGGATTAACGAAAATACGAACGGCTTGCTGCGACAGTATTTGCCCAAGGGTGAAGACTTGAGCGTTTACTCACAAGATGACTTGGACAAAATCGCTAGGCGTTTGAATACACGTCCAAGGAAATCACTGGGCTGGAAGTGCCCAGCTGAACTCTTCCTGCCTGAAGACTCATTTGACTTCCAAGCTTATTGGAAATCTATACTTCATCCAAATAAACCCAATGTTGCACTTGGAACTTGAAACCACCCCAGCTAAAGATTACAAATCATCTGCCAAAAAACCGACCACCGCCGCCATGCGTTTGACCGGGTCGGATTCGAGCATGAGCTGAAGTTTTTGCTCAGGCTCCATAGGCAAAACCTCGGCAAAACGGTTAGCCACCCAGCCGCATTCGTCCAAATGGTAAGGCGCAAACAATGGCAATCTGTCCTGCAATCCTTGCTGCTGCGCTGTGCGAATCCATTTGCCCAGACGATCAGCATGCAACTGCCATTCGGGCGGCAACTCCATCGGCGGATCTTGCGGCAGATAAGTCACGCTGCCCTGCCATACGCCATACGGCCCGGGCTTGACCTCGTGTAATTCAAAACGCAAGCCGCCTTGACACAGTATGCGCAGCAAGGCGGGTTGAAGTTGTTCAAACTCCCGGATATGCGCCAAACAACCGTGCGTGTGCATCAGCGGTTGCTCACCCGGCACTTGTACCTCGCTGCCTTTTTTTAACCAGGCCACACCAAACGGTTTTTGTTCGCGGTGGCAGCGTTTGATCAAATCCAGGTAACGCACTTCAAATATCTGCAACTGCAACATGCCGTCAGGGAACACCCCGTGGGACAAGGGAAAAAGCGGGATGGTGTCAATTGCGGCGGAGGTCATTGCGTGGCTTGTTCAAAGAAGATCAGCTGGCATTCTAAGAACGCAACCGCATTTAAGTGGAGTGTTGTCAGGGAGACCCTTGCAAATCCGTGATCACAAATGCGCCGTCTATCTTTTCCACATGGAACAGCACTTTGTCACCGGCTTGCAGCTTGTCCAAGTTGACCGCTTCCTGTAAACGGAACACCATGGTCATGCTGGGCATATCAAGGTTTTTGATTTCGCCGTGTTTGATGGTGATTTTGCGGTTGTCGGGGTCAATTTTTCGCACCACACCTTCGGCCATGAATTTGTCAGTCTCAGCTCTTACCCATCCAGACATCAGCAAACTGCTGACCATCAGCAGTGCGTGAACAAAAAAACGGGTGGTGGTGTTCATGGTTTTTTGCTTGATGGCTTGTGGAGCGGACCGCTGACAGACACGCTGCCTTTCATACCGGCAGCGTAATGCCCGGGCTGCAAACAGGCGAAATTCACAGCACCGCTGCGACTGAATTTCCAGATGATCTCAGCGGTGTCGCCGGGCGCAAGACTGACCATGCTGTCGTCGTCGTGCTCCATGTCAGGGTTTTGCTTCATGAATTCGTTGTGGGCTTTCAATTCCTTTTCAGTGCCCAACACAAACTCGTGCTTGAGCGCCCCGCCGTTGTGTATGACGAACAAAACCGTGTCGCCTTTTTTCACATTGATTTTGTCCGGCGAGAAACGCATGCTGTCGCGCATCTCAACTTTGACGGTGCGGTTGATCTGTAAGGGATCGCCTGGCTGACCGAAATCTTCTTCTTCCTTCCCGTCGCCATGTGCAAGCGCCAGGCTGCTTGTCAGACAGACAGCGAACGCCAAAAAATAAGAATGTGGTTTCATGTGTATCTCCGTTTAAATAAGTTTAAATTCGTTGAATGCTTGTTTGAAATTCGGCCTCTTCACACAGCCTATCACCGGAATGATCACTAATGTCCACTGTGCCCCCCTCCAGGCTTGCGTACTTGCAGTTCAATAGCAGCAGCTTGTTCTGACAAATCATCAGTTGAATGCAGCGGCGCGGCGACTTCACCTTTGTACTCGGTTGCAAGCGTACCGGGCGGGTGTTTGTACCAACCCGGGTTGCTGTAATCGCCAGGTGCCTGGTCACGTCGCACTTTCAACACGCTGAACATGCCGCCCATGCCCACGCCGCCGAACGGACCCTGGCCGGTCATCATGGGCAGCGTGTTGTCCGGCATGGGCATTTCCATCTCAGCCATGTCTGCCATGCCGTGTTGACCCATGCTCATGTAGTCCGGAATCAATCGGTTGATTTTTTTCGCCAAGTCCGCTTGCTCAACACCGATCATGGTCGGTAACTTATGTCCCATGGCGTTCATGGTGTGGTGGCTTTTGTGGCAATGAAACGCCCAATCACCTTCCTCGTCCGCCACAAATTCAATTTGCCGCATTTGCCCTACCGCTATGTCCGTGGTCACCTCGCTCCAGCGCGCGCTTAAAGGTATTGCGCCGCCGTCGGTGCCGGTCACTTGAAATTCGTGGCCGTGCAAATGTATGGGATGGTTGGTCATGGTCAGGTTGCCTATGCGTATTCGAACCTTGTCGTACAAACGCACATTCAAACTGTCAATCCCAGGAAAAACACGGCTGTTCCAAGTCCACAAGTTGAAATCCGTCATGGTCATGATGTTGGGCCTGAAGCTACCGGGCTCAATGTCATACGAGTTCATCAAAAAACAAAAATCCCGCTGCACCTCGCTGATCAGCGGATGCGGCTGACGCGGGTGTGTGATCCACATGCCCATCATGCCCATCATGCCCATGGCCATTTGCGTCATCTCGTCCGCATGCGGGTGGTACATGAAGGTACCTGCCCGGCGCGCGACAAACTCGTAGACAAACGTTTGGCCGGGCTCTATGCCTTTTTGGGTAAGACCGGTGACCCCGTCCATGCCGTTGGGTATGCGCTGGCCGTGCCAGTGCACACTGGTGTGTTCCGGCAGTTTGTTGGTGACGAATATACGCACCTGGTCGCCTTCGACCACTTCAATCGTCGGGCCCGGGCTTTGCCCGTTGTAACCCCATAAACGCGCTTTCATGCCGGGTGCCAATTCGCGCACCACGGGTTCTGCCACCAGATGGAATTCTTTGACCCCGTCTTTCATTCGCCAGGGCAAGGTCCAGCCGTTCAAGGTGACCACGGGCTGGTAAGGCACAGACTCGGATGGCAATGGCGGCATGGTGGCGGCACTGACATGGCTGTGCGGTTCAGGAATAGCGGCCAATACATGACGGCTGACAGCGGCGGCTGAGACAGCCCCTGCCACGCCGGCCCATTTGAAAAAATCTCTTCTGCTTGACATTCGATGCACTCCTTAATGGGCGGCAGCGCCGCTGTTGTTGTCGTTCTTGCTGACGGACAAACTGAATGACAAAGGCCTGCCTATGAGGCTGGATTGCAGCGCGGCATCGCTGAGCCAAAACTGCTGTTGTGCGTCCATGGCTGCTGAAACGGTGGCACTTTGGTCGGCGGCATCTGCCAGCAAATCAAACACACCGATTTGCATGGCGTTGTAGCGCAGCAGGTTTTCATCGGCTATGCGCTGGCGCAACGGCAACAACTCGTCTTTGAATTGACGCGCAATGCCGAATGCGCTCAGGTAAGCCGCGTGTGTTTCACGCAAACCCGAAGCTGCCTCTAAGGCTGTCGCCTGCAAGCGGTTAGCCGCTGCCAATGTTCGTGCATTCATTTGTGTGCGTTGCATATCTCCAGCATCGAACAATGGAAGTTTGAAGCTTATCTGTGCACCGCTGCGTTTGGTGGTGGTGCCGCTGCTGTTGACCGTGCCACCTATCACTGTCAGTTCCACATCCAGTCGACTGGTGATGCCTGTCAATCCCTGGGCACGGGCTGCAGTCTCCAATTCGGCCTTGGCCATGCGTATGTCAAGACGTTGTTGCACGGCCTGCGTGGCGGCGACTTGAATATCGATGGTCTGTGAAGGCAAGTCCGGCAACCTGTCGGGCAGTTGTAATTGCATCGCCTGTGCCGCATCCAGTCCAAGCAGTCTGACCAGTTCTTCAGTGCGCGACAACTTCAGCTGTTGTGCTGCGGCCAATTGCATTTGTGCTTGCAGATGGAACAACTGGTGCCTGCTTCTGGTCAGCGCATTGAAATTACCTGCCGCCAGCATGCGCGCTGCCAACTCGTCGCTGGCTTGGGCCGCGTCTGCCACCATGTGCGCGTAATTCAGTGACGCATTGGCAGCCACTGCACGCACCCAGGCCTGTCGCACCAAGGTGACTTGATCCACCACCTCGGCGCTCAAACGGATCTGCGCTTGCGCCAGTTTCAAACGCGCGATGTCAGCGCGTTGCGGCAAGGTCAGCACATCCAGCAAACCGAATGTCAACAAACCGTTGAACTCAGTTTCGCTGCCCGTCACTATCCGCTCTATGGCTACTGTGGGGTT
The DNA here is from genome assembly GCA_903887325.1 of uncultured Burkholderiales bacterium. Taxonomy (GTDB): domain Bacteria; phylum Pseudomonadota; class Gammaproteobacteria; order Burkholderiales; family Burkholderiaceae_C; genus Limnohabitans. The sequence goes on from CAISPG010000098.1 coordinate 5,434, forward strand.
GCTGATGCGCCCGGTTTGCGCTGTAGCCGAGGCCTGCGCCCAGTGCTGCGCCAACAAGCTTTGAAACGACGGGCTGTTGACCAGCAACACATCCACTGCCTGCTTTTGCCCTAAGGGCGCTGACAGCAGTTGTTGTGTCAACAATGTGCGTTGACTGCGTTCTTCTTCGGTGGTGGCTAGCGACAAATTGTCTCCGCTGAAAGAGGCCGTGTCTTTCGCAGTGCTTTGCATGCCTTGCTTGACGTCGTAGCTGACGCAAGCGGTCAAACCGCACAGTGCAGCGGCCAGCAGCATGGCGTGACGACGCTTTTGAAAAAATAAATACATAGATGACCCGTTGCTGATCCACAGAAACAGCAAGCCAACATATTCAGCTTGCACCTGAAGACGCTGTGTCTGCCATTAGAGGCAGCAGCGTTTAGACCGCAAAGCGTTTAGGAGGTCTTTCGAACAAACGGGGCGCAATAGAAAGTAGCGCAGGGGCTGTCCAAGGGCGTGTGGACTGAGCCAGAACAGGCGGGTTGAACCCGGCTAAGGCTGGCAATCCGGCCACACCCATGCAACAAGGAGCGCAATGTTTGCAACTGTTGTCCGGAGAAGAAGCGTGATCCAGCGCATGCATATGTTCATGTTCATGCGCTTCTTCTTCGTCTTGTATGTATTCATGAAGATGGCTCACGAAAGCGTCATCGCTGTGGTGACAGGCATCAGGCAAAACCGCTGCCATGGCTTGCAAAGGCAGCGCCACAGCCAAGAGACAGGCGAAGAAGAGACGTAGCGTTTTCACGGCTTCATATTAGCAGAGCAGCGGTCTCGCGCCGGGTCAATGTCAGAATCTACCCATGAATGCATTTTTCCTACGCCTCGCCCCTGCCGCTCTGCTGTGCAGCCTGCTCGCGACCGCCCTGCACCACACCGCTTGGGCGCAAAGCAAAACCGTGTTGCGCATCTCTTCACCGGCCGTGCCGCAAGACTGGCACGCCAGAATGTGGACCGTCTTCAAAGAATCCCTGGATGCGAGCGCGCCCGGTGAATTTGATGTGCAGATTTACCTCAACAGCAGTTTGTTCAAACAAGCGGCCGAGCCAGCTGCGATGGCACGCGGCAACCTGGAGCTCAGCACCGTTTCTGCAGCAGACTTGTCACGCCAAGTGCCTTTCTTTTCGGTGTTCACCGCTGGGTATGTGTTGCGTGATGTGCCGCACCAGCAAAAAGTATTTAACGGACCCATTGGCGAGGACGGCTTTAAGCAAGTGTCCGAACGCATGGGCATCAAGGTACTGGCCACCGCTTACCTGGGCACTCGACAGTTGGTGTTGCGCGAGCCTCGCAGCGTCAAAACACCAGTGGACCTCAAAGGTATCAAGCTGCGCATGCCGGCATCTAAAGAATGGTTGTTTCTGGGCGAGTCGCTCGGCGCGACCGCCACGCCCTTATCTTTCGGTGAGGTCTATATGGGCCTGAAAACCGGCACCATAGACGCACAGGACAACCCCTTGCCCACGGTGCGTGCGGCGCGTTTTTACGAGGTCAGCCGGCAAGTGGTGCTGACCGGGCATTTGGTCGATGCATTGTTCATTGCCATCAGCCAGAAAACCTGGGACAGCCTAAAGCCCGCGCAACAAGCCAAAGTGCAACAAGCCGCGCAAGCAGCCGCACGCTACAACAACGACAACCGCTTGCAGGAAGAAACACAAATTCTTGATTTCCTCAAGCAACAGGGTTTGAGCATCAGCACGCCTGATGTGGCCGCGTTCCGTCAGCAAGTCACTGGCGCTTACAAGGCCTCCGACATAAGCAAAAGCTGGCCGCCCGGTTTGCTGGAACGCATTCAGGCGGTGCGCTGACAGATGCACACATTCAAGCGTTGGCTGGACCACATAGGCGGGGCATTGTTTTTGGCCTTGTTCGGTGTATTCATATTGCAAATAGGCGCGCGGTTTTTGTTCAACCAACCGCTGCCCTGGACCGATGAACTCGCCGTCGTGCTCTACATCTGGACGATTTTCTGGGCTTGCGCCTTCATGGTGCCTGCTGCCTCGCATGTGTCTTTGGATCTGCTGATGGCGAGGTTGCCAGACAAACCGCGACTGTGGCTGCAAACCTTAGGCCAAGTGCTGTTAGGCGCACTGGCTTTGCAAGCCTTGCCCGCAAGCTGGGACTATTTGCTGTTCATGCGGCGTGAAGCCACCGCCGTGCTGGGTTTGCCTTTGTTCTGGGTGTTTTTGCCTTTGCTGGTGTTGCTGGTCATGCTGGTGTTGCGCGGCGTGTGGCAAATGGTGCAAGCCGTGAAAGCAGGCGTATGACGCTGGCCTTGTTAACCATGGTGGCGGTGGTGGTGGTCGGCATGCTACTGGGATTGCCTATCGGTTTGGCCATGTGGATGTCTGGCGCGGCGTATCTGGCAGTCAAAGGCCAGGACATGGCGCTGGTGATCGAGCAAGTCGGCCAAGGTTTGTACAACAGCTATGTTCTGCTGGCGGTGCCGCTGTTTGTGTTTGCCGCCAATTTGATGAATGCGGGCACGGTGAGTGAACGCATATTTGATTTCTGCCGCATTCTGGTCGGTCGCATGCGCGGCGGTTTGGCGCAAGTGGATATTTTGGTGAGCGTGGTGTTCTCCGGCATGAGTGGCAGCGCATTGGCAGACGCCGCCGGGCCCGGTTTGGTGACCATCCAACAAATGCTGAAAAAACCCGAATACACACCGGGCTTTGCCGGTGCGGTGGTGGTGGCCAGCGCCACCTTAGGCCCGATGATTCCACCGTCCATCCCCATGGTGATTTACGCGCTGGTGTCGGGCTCGTCGGTCGGCGCTTTGTTTTTGGGCGGCGTCATGCCCGGCGTGTTGATGACGCTCTTGATGATGCTGACCGTGCACATCATTGCGACAAAGCGCAATATGCCGCGTGACGAGCCTATACCGCGCAGCGAATGGGCTGGCATTGCGTGGCGCGGGGCAGCACCGCTGTCGCTGCCGGTGGTGTTGCTCGGTGGTATTTACTCGGGCGTGTTCACGCCCACCGAAGCCGCAGCAGTGGCAGCTTTGCATGCACTGGTGTTGTCTGCCTTTGTGTTCAAGGCATTGAGTTTGCGTGCCTTCTGGGATGTGGTGATCGAGTCGGCGCGCGCGAGCGCGGTGATCACCATCATCCTGGCCGGCTCGTTCATGTTGCAGTACGCGTTCACCGCTGAAGGTGTGCCACAAGCCTTGGCGCTGTGGGTGGATCAACAGCATTTGCAACCGGTCGCGTTTTTGTTCATGGTCAACGCTTTGTTTTTGGTGCTCGGTTGTTTTCTGGATGTGTCGGTGCTGCTGCTGGTGTTTGTGCCCATGCTCTTGCCCGCAGTCGGCCTGCTGGGCATAGACAAAGTGCATTTCGGTGTGCTGGTGGTGTTGAACATGATGATCGGCCTGATACACCCGCCTTTCGGCATGTTGCTGTTTGTGACCAAGGCGCTGACCGGCATTCCCATCATGGCCATGGTGCGCGAGGGTTGGCTTTTTCTCGTGATGCTGCTGACACTGCTGGTGGCGATGACGCTGTTTCCGCAGATTGTGTTGTGGTTGCCAACGCAAATGGGGTATGTAACGGGGTAATTTTTTAGCGTTTGATTGGTCTGAAGCGTCGGGTTGTGGACGCCATGCCGGTTCGGTCGCCGCTCATCGCCGTCAAAAGTAAGTCTCTCAAAATCATGCTAAAAATTAGCTTAATCATGCTAATATATTGACATGTCACTTTCCCTTGCCGTATTCACAGACAGACAAGCCAAATTGTTTCGGTGGCTGTTTGGCCAACCCCAGCGCTCCTACCACTTGAACGAATTGCTGCGCCTGACTCAACTCAGCAGCGCATCCATTCAGCAAGAACTCAAGCGCCTGTGCGAATCCGGCCTGGTCAATAGCTCTCGGCTGGGTAATTTGCGCCTATTTCAAGCCAATGCAAGCAGCCCCTTGTTCCCGGAACTGGTGTCGCTGACCCGTAAAACAGCAGACATAGACAGATTGCTTGAACTTGCTCTTCAGCCTTTGAAGCCCAAACTCACGCGCGCTTTTATTTACGGCTCTGTGGCAAAGCAAACCGACACATCCGCCAGCGACATAGACTTGATGCTGATAGGAAAGTCGCTGACATTAGCCAAAGTATTTAACAGCTTGCAAGCCCTGGAAGAAAGCCTTGGGCGCAAAATCAATCCCACGTGCCTGACGCCACAGGAGTTTGAATTGCGTTGTCAAGACCCGGATTCCTTTGTGAGCAAAGTATTGTCTCAGCCGGTCATAGAACTATTCACCAGCAATCATGACAACTGAAGCCTTAGAGAACTTGGCTCGCATTGGCTGCTTTGCGTTGGCACGGTTACTGAAGCGAAAACAGGTACACCGTATTTCAATGCCTGACGCATACCCTTGGCTGGCCGGCAAATCAATGGCGAGTGTTGGATGCTGCACATCAAAAAAGAAACTTAGCCGAGTATGAAGGATTTTTTGAGATTGAAAATAGCATGATTGATGAATTGTGTGAATTGGTGGATACATTGATTCACAGCGTAGAGATGCTAACAAGAGCAAACTAGATACGCCTCAAAATCTGAAATGAAAAATTTCAGATTTTTTTAAACAGCCACAAACCCCGGCAACTTAACCACCCTGGCATAAAAAGTCGCAGTCGCACTGC
>CAISPG010000099.1 GCA_903887325.1 uncultured Burkholderiales bacterium
CCAGTACCGGCGTGTGTTTAACCACCGGCAGGACTTCTTTGGCCATGTCGCACACAATGTCATTCGCGTTACCGTAGGCCAGTAAACCTGCAAGCGATCCACGCCCTGCCATGCGGTAGCGGCCTGAGTTGTAAATCACAATCAAGTCAATGCCGCCCGCCTCTTCGCATTTGGCAGACAAACCTGTTCCGGCGCCTCCGCCTATGATGGGTTGACCCTTGGCCACTTTGCCTCTGAGCGCTTGAAGAATGGTGGATCGTGCAATGCGTGACATGGTCTTTCTCTTTGGGTATCAAGCGGTTTTGGAAACGGCAGGACGCACCGCAATCTCATGCCATGCATTCACCAATGCCTGCGCAAACGCTTCGTCGTTCACATGCAATGGCAGGCGTACAAGTTTGTGTTTGGCGGTGGGTTTGAAGGTGGCTTGTAAAGCGGTGATCAAGGCTTGGTCAGCCTGAGGATCGTGAAAAGGATGACCCAGCTGGTCGATAGCTGAGAAGCCTTTGTCCGGCACCAAAAAACGTACCGGACCTTGCATGGCATTGAGTTTTTTGCCGATAAATTCACCTATCAATTTGCATTCATCTGCCGTGGTACGCATCAAAGTGATATTCGGATTGTGTCGATAGAGGTTGCGCCCTTTGAATTTTTCCGGAACCGTGTCGTAGGCACCGAAATTCACCATGTCCAGCGCACCGCATGAGCCGACATAAGGAATATCGAGTTGTGCAAACACATCCATCCGTGTTGAGCCTGCGGACAAAACACCGCCGCCAATTTCATCGGCCACCTCTGTGGTGGACACATCAATCACGCCATTGAGCAAATGCGAGGCCGCCAGTTTTTCCATGGATTGCCCGCCGGTGCCGGTGGCATGAAACACCAGGCAGTCGTAATTGTTTTCAAGCAGTTTGGTGACTGCTTGCACGCAAGGCGTGGTGACGCCGAACATGGTCAGGCCTATGGCGGGTTTGACGGAGTCGGTACCCCGGTGGGTATGCGTCATCATGCCGGCGATGGCATGCGCTGCATTCGATAACACTTTTTCACTGATGCGGTTAATGCCTTGAATATCAGTCACTGAATACATCATGCAGATATCGCTAGGGCCGACATAAGCCCGGGTGTCGCCGGACGCCATGGTTGACACCATGACCTTAGGCACGCCAATAGGCAATACACGCATGGCAGCGGTAGCCAGTGTGGTGCCGCCGGAGCCGCCGGCCGATATCAATCCGCCGACATCGCGTCGGTGCTGAATGAACTGCTCGAATGCCAATGCCATGGCAGTGACCGAACTTCCGCGGTCCCCGCTGAACACGGCCTTTTCGCCTTGAGGGTGGTACTTTGCAACTTCACGCGGATGAACCGAAGCGGACGAAGGTCTGCCGCTGGTAGATAAATCTACGGTGATGGCACGCAAACCGAGTTTCTCCAGACACTGGCGCAGGAAAAACAATTCCTTGCCCTTGGTGTCAAAAGTGCCGGCCACATACACGGCCAGACTGCTGCTGGATGCAACCGGGAAATCGAAAATTTTGCCGGATGCACTGCTTAATTTCTCCGCGCTTTCTTCAACACGGCTTTGGTAAGTAGACACCGCAAACTGCTGACTGAAGGGAAGATCTTCGTTACTGTGCGCACGCTGAACGCGTATGACCTGGGCTGGTTGATCAGAGACAGGCGGCGGTTCAGTTGCCTCTGTCACTTCAGCACTGGCACGCAGTCCCAGCAAACGTTCCTGCAAAACTTTGTCAGCTGCGAGTTCTGCGGCAGGCATGTCTGCCTGCAAACGCCCGTTCACCATGACGGCGATGCGGTCTGCTGATGCAGTAGCCACGCCCAGGTTTTGCTCTATCAGCAAAATGGCAATACCGTCTTCGGTAGCCAGTTGCCGAAGTGAGGCTTCCACCTGCTCGACAATGACCGGGGCCAGGCCTTCGGTGGG
>CAISPG010000100.1 GCA_903887325.1 uncultured Burkholderiales bacterium
AGTCTTTGGGCAAGCAAGCCACTTCCAGCTCGGTCGCGACGTGGTTGATCAAGCATTGATCGACCTTGAAAGCAGGCGAATTTTCTTCACCGCTGTAATGCAAAGGCACTTTTTTGTGCATTTTGGTGTTGGCATCGACACGTTGGAAATCGATGTGCAACACGAGTTGTTTGTAGGGGTGGTATTGCACGTCGCGCAACAACACTTGGCTTTCTTTGCCGTTGAATTCCATCTCCAAAATCGAAGCGTGGAAGGCTTCTTTCTTGAGGGCGTGCCACAAAGCGTTGTGATCGAGTTCGATCAACAAAGGCTCGCCTTGGCCACCGTAAACGATGCCAGGTGTACGACCGGTGATACGCAGACGGCGGCTCGCACCCGTTCCCTGCTTGTTGCGCTCAAAAGCGACGAATTTCATAGTTTTCTCCTGAAGAAGTCCACCGCGACCAGTGTGACTCCGGTTTCACAAACGAGGCAGCGAACTGCCTCACAACATTGAACCCCGACAATGAAAGCTTAAAAAAGCTGATCCTGGTCGGAGAACAAACTCATGACCGACTCTCCCTTGGCGATGCGCTGAATCGTTTCTGCGATCAGCGGCGCGACAGAGAGTTGGCGGATTTTTTGGCATTCCTGCGCTTGCAGGCTCAGCGGAATGGTGTCGGTCACCACCACCTCGTCCAGCGCATCACCTTTGGCGATGCGGTCGATGGCCGGGCCGGAAAAAATAGGATGGGTGCAGTAGGCGTAAACCTTTTTGGCGCCGCGTTCTTTCAACACTTCAGCCGCTTTGACCAGAGTGCCTGCGGTGTCGATCATATCGTCCATGATGACGCAGTTGCGGCCTTCAATTTCACCGATGACATGCATGATTTCACTGACATTGGCGCGCGGGCGGCGTTTGTCGATGATGGCCAGGTCGCAATTGAGTTGCTTGGCCAGCGCACGGGCACGCACCACGCCGCCGACATCGGGCGACACGACGATGAGGTCGTCGTAGTTTTTGAGTCGCAAATCGCCTAACAGCACTGGCGAAGCGTAAATATTGTCCACCGGGATGTTGAAGAAACCCTGGATCTGGTCGGCGTGCAAGTCCATGGTCAGCACGCGTGCTACGCCCACGGTTTGCAGCAAATCGGCCACCAGCTTGGCGGAGATGGGCACGCGCGAAGAGCGCGGGCGGCGGTCCTGGCGCGCATAGCCGAAATAAGGAATAACGGCGCTGATGCGTTCAGCCGAGGCGCGTTTGAGCGCGTCGACCATGATCAGCAGCTCCATCAGGTTTTCATTGGTGGGGTTGCAGGTGGACTGCACCACGAAGACGTCGCGGGCGCGCACGTTTTGGTTGATTTCGACGGTGACTTCACCGTCAGAAAAGCGTCCGACGTCAGCCGCGCCGAGCGAAATTCCTAGATGTCCGGCAACCTCGGCCGCCAAGCCGGGATTGGCATTGCCGGTGAAAACCATGAAATCCGGGGTAACGGGGTGCGACATCTTGACGACCTGAAGTTAACAAATCGAGAGCATTCAGGTGACGGTGTGACCGTCAAACCCGGCTGCTCTCGTCATACAGCAATGGAGTGGCAGGGGAAGAAGGATTCGAACCTTCGCATGCTGGAATCAAAATCCAGTGCCTTAACCAACTTGGCGACTCCCCTACGCGGGAAACCTGTATTTCAACAAGCCTCCGTCAAACGTCGCAGGAAACCCATCCGGCCAGGGGATGAATTTCCAGATTGCTGCACAACTTCAACTGCCAATCCGCTGGCGGATCGGAAAGTACTGTATCAGACGAAATGCGCGCAAACACCGCGCTGCCTGAACCTGTCATTCCGGGCCGTAACCCCTGACGGCTGAACCACTCCAAGGATTGGTCAACCTGCGGGCACAAACGCCTGGCAACTGCCTGCAAATCATTACGCCCGAAAGCATAAGGCCGTGCAGCAAAGTCTGTCATTGTAGCAGGAGAACTGTCCCTGATCAGAGCCTCATCCTTGAAAATCAGCGCGGTTTCCAGACCTTGTTCAGGTTTGAGCACGGCAAACCGCGCAGCCGGTAAAAACAGGGGTTGGATTTGCTCGCCTATGCCTTGCACCCAGGCGTTTCTGCCGCGCAGAAAAAAAGGCACATCGGCACCCAGCGACAAACCCAGCGGCAACAGGCGCGACAGCGGCCAGTTTAGACCCCAAAGCCGGTTCAAGGCTAGCAAAGTGGTGGCTGCATCGGATGAGCCGCCGCCCATGCCGGCCTGGGCAGGCAGCCTTTTTTCAATGCTGATGCAAACGCCGTCATTCGTACCGCTGGCTTGCTGCAACAGGCGTGCAGCGCGCAAACACAAATCATCCGGCGGCAAGGCCATGGTGAGGTCGCGGCGTTGAAGTTCGCCGTCGGGCAGAAGATCGAAATGCAATATGTCCCACCAGTCGATCAGCATGAACACCGATTCAAGCAGGTGATAGCCATCAGGTCTGCGTCCGGTGATATGCAAAAACAGATTCAATTTGGCCGGGGCGGGCACGTTGTGCAAAGACTTTAAAACTGCCATGTGGGGTTCAGGGTGGATCTATTATCAAGGTCAACTGCAGTTGCGGCATGGGGTTGACCCGTTTGGCAAACAGGCGTCTGCCGCCGGGCTGGTTTTCAGAGCGGATTTCCCAGCCAGGGATATTTTCTCCGTCGGAATTCAGCCAGGACATCAGCGAAGTCAAGGGCAGACTGGCACCGGTCACATGTTTAGTGAGCGCCTCCATGGAGACAAACTTCTGCTTTTGTGAACCTTCTTCGAGAACCGCGCCATCCGCATTCCAACTGGCCACGGCCAGTGTGGTACCAATGGGCGTGTAAATCGTCAATTCGCCAAGTGCTGCCGTGCCTTGCAGTGTGAAATTCGCGCTGAATTGTTCGGGCGGCTTGGTCAGGGTTTTTAAATTAAGCCGGCCTTCCCAGTTGCCGGTTTGGGCCAGCGCCGTGTGCTTGCTTTTGAAAGAAAAATGACCACAGCCTGCAAGCAAGCTGCTGAGCGTAGCCAGCAGCAGCCAGCTGCCGAAAAGGGCAGCCAGCCGCTTAATCAAAGTTTGACCTTTAAGCGTTTCAAGGTTTCCTGTAACAAATCATTTTTTGGATCGGATTTGAGAGCATCGCGCCAGATTTTCATGGCTTTGTCTTTCAAGCCTAGACTCCATTGCACTTCGCCCAGGTGAGTGGCGATTTCGGGGTCGTTCTCGGTGTCATAAGCGCGTTGCAGTATGGCCAGAGCAGCTTGTTTGTTGCCCATGCGGAATTCAACCCAGCCCAGGCTGTCGGTGATCATCGGGTCTTCAGGCGCGAATTCAAGCGCTTTGACGATCAACGCACGGGCTTCGGGCAAACGCATATTGCGATCGGCCAAGGCATAACCCAGCGCGTTGTAAGCGTGTTGGAATTCCGGATTGGCGGCGATGATGCTGCGCAGCAGTTTTTCCATCTCGTCGATGCGGTTGATTTTTTCGGCCGCCATCGCCACTTCATAGCGCAAGTCCAGATCTTCAGGCTCGGCTTTGCTGGCTTTGGTCAAGACCTGGTAAGCAGCTTCGTACATTTTGTGGTCGCGCAGCAATTGCAGCTCAGCTTGCAGGCGGACGCGTTTTTCCTGGGGCGTGTTCTGCGGCAAATCGGCCAGCAGGGCGCGTGCCTTGGCCATCTCGCCGCGACCGGCCAGCATGTTGGCGCGTTGAATCTGCACCTGAGCCAGGGATTCGGGATCGTCAATCTTGTTCAACCAGCTTTCAGCTTCAGCCGTTTTTTTCTGGTTGTTGGCGATTTTCGACAGCATCAAATAAGCCTGTGAAAGCCGGGCGTCTTCCTTGTTTTTTTCCAGCTCGATATAACGCAGCAAGGACTGTTGGGCTTCGGTGTCTTTCCCGAGTTCGACCCACAATGCGCCTTGCACCAGCCAGGCTTCGCTGAAAGCGGGATGGCTTTTGTTGAGGGACTGCAGCAGCTCGCTGGCGTCCAGCAAACGGTGGGCGTCAATCAACACACGCGCATAGGTCAAGCGCATGGTTGGCGGTGAATCCGGCGTGAGGATGCGCTTTAAAACCGGCTCGGCTTCTGTCATGCCCAAA
>CAISPG010000101.1 GCA_903887325.1 uncultured Burkholderiales bacterium
GCGCCCACGTCTTGCATGATGCGGCACCACAGCAAACGCGCGGCACGCATTTTGGCGATTTCCAGATAGAAATTCATGCCAATGGCCCAGAAGAAGGACAAGCGCGGCGCAAACGCGTCCACATCCAGTCCTTGCTTCATGGCGGTACGCACATATTCCTGACCATCGGCCAATGTCAATGCAAGCTCAAGCGCCTGATTGGCACCGGCTTCTTGCATGTGGTAGCCGCTGATGCTGATGGAATTGAACTTGGGCATGTGCCCGGCGGTATACGCAATGATGTCGCCGACGATGCGCATGCTGGGCTCGGGCGGATAAATATAGGTGTTGCGCACCATGAATTCTTTGAGAATGTCGTTTTGTATGGTGCCGCTGAGTTGGTCTTGCGACACGCCCTGCTCTTCGGCCGCCACCACATAACCGGCGAGCACCGGCAACACGGCACCGTTCATGGTCATGGACACAGAGACTTTGTCCAGCGGAATCTGGTCAAACAAAATCTTCATGTCTTCGACCGAATCAATAGCCACACCAGCTTTGCCCACGTCGCCGGTGACACGCGGATGGTCTGAGTCATACCCGCGATGAGTCGCCAGATCAAACGCCACCGACACGCCTTGACCGCCTGCAGCCAGTGCTTTGCGGTAAAACGCGTTAGATTCTTCAGCGGTAGAAAACCCGGCGTACTGTCTGATGGTCCACGGACGCACCGCATACATGCTGGCCTGCGGTCCGCGCAAAAACGGCGCAAAGCCGGGCAAAGTATCGGTATAGGGCAAGCTTGCAGTGTCTTGCGCCGTGTACAAAGGCTTGACGGTGATGCCGTCGGGTGTCACCCAGTTCAATTTGTTCAAGTCCCCGCCGGGGGCAGACTTGGCGGCCGCCTTCTCCCATTCTGTGATGTTGTGTTTGGCGAAATATTGTTTGTCTTGACTCATGGCTGTTTAAAGTTTCACGCAATCTGCAAAATAATGGGTCACGCTCTGCTCGTCTTTTTCCTCCACCAAGCCGTGTATGTCGGTTTCAAAGCCGGGGCATTTCAGATTGAACTCGCGGGCGAATTTCAAATAGTCGATGATTTTTTTATTGAACACTTCACCGGGAATCAACAAGGGAATACCCGGCGGGTAAGGCGTGACCAGGCTGGTGGTGATGCGACCGAGCAAATGATCAATGGGCACCCGCTCGGTGTTGCGGTGAGCGATTTGCGCATAGGCGTCACTCGGTTTCATGGCCGGTTTTAAATCGCTGAGATACATCTCGGTGGTCAGGCGCGCCACATCGTGTTTGGCGTACAGCGTATGTATGTGGTGACACAGGTCGCGCAATCCCATGCGCTCGTAATTGCGGTGCTTTTGACAGAACTCGGGCAGGATGCGCCACATGGGTTGGTTGCGGTCGTAGTCGTCCTTGAACTGCTGAAGCGCAGTCAGCAATGAGTTCCAACGGCCTTTGGTGATGCCGATGGTGAACATGATGAAGAAACTGTAGAGGCCGGTTTTCTCCACAATCACACCGTGCTCGGCCAGAAACTTGGTCACGATGCTGGCAGGAATACCGCCATCATCAAATTTGCCGTCCAGACGCAAACCCGGTGTGACGATGGTGGCCTTGATCGGATCCAGCATATTGAAGCCGTCGGCCAGTTCGCCGAAACCATGCCAATTGGGTGCATCGGTTTTTTTGACGCGGCCTTTTTTCTCGGCCTTGATCACCCAGTCATCCGCTCGCCCGACGCCGTCTTCAACCAGGTTGTCCGGGCCCCAGACCTTGAACCACCAGTCCTTGCCGTATTCGGCGTCGACTTTGCGCATGGCGCGACGGAAATCCAGCGCTTCGGCAATGCTTTCTTCGACCAATGCGGTGCCGCCGGGCGGCTCCATCATGGCCGCTGCCACGTCGCAACTGGCGATGATGCTGTATTGCGGACTGGTGCTGGTGTGCATCAAATAGGCTTCGTTGAACAAATGCCGGTCCAGTTTGTTTTCCTGCGAGTCCTGCACCAGCACATGGCTGGCCTGGCTGATGCCGGCAAGCAATTTGTGCACCGACTGCGTGGAATACACCATGGCTTCTTTAGGACGCATGCGCTTTTTGCCCATGGCGTGGAAGGTGCCGTAGAACGGATGAAAAGCAGCATGCGGCAACCAGGCTTCGTCAAAATGAAGATTCGGTATGTAGCCATCCAGCATGTTCTTGATGGTTTCGGTGTTGTACAAAACACCGTCATAGGTCGACTGCGTCAAGGTCATGACCTTGGGTTTGATGGCTTTCACATCCTGGCCTTTGAGCAAAGGATTGGCCTTGATCTTGGCCTTGATGGCTTCGGGCTCGAACTCGCTTTTAGGGATAGGGCCGATGATGCCGAAATGGTTGCGCGTAGGTTTGAGAAACACCGGGATCGCGCCGGTCATGATGATGGCGTGCAGCACCGACTTGTGGCAATTGCGGTCAACCACCACCACGTCGCCGGGAGCCACAGTGTGGTGCCAGACGATTTTGTTGGAGGTACTGGTGCCGTTGGTGACAAAGAAACAATGGTCTGCGTTAAAAATACGTGCGGCGTTGCGCTCGCTTTCGCCGATGGCACCGTCGTGGTCCAGCAACTGGCCCAGTTCTTCAACCGCATTGCAAACGTCGGCGCGCAACATGTTTTCGCCGAAGAACTGGTGAAACATCTGCCCGACCGGGCTTTTCAAAAACGCCACGCCGCCCGAGTGACCGGGGCAGTGCCAAGAATACGAACCGTCTTCGGCGTAATCCAGCAAGGCCTTGAAGAACGGCGGTTGCACGCCTTCCAGATAACTTTTGGCTTCGCGGATGATGTGACGCGCGACGA
>CAISPG010000102.1 GCA_903887325.1 uncultured Burkholderiales bacterium
AGTCCCCAGCAGATGAGATCCGCCGAGCATGCCCTAAGTCCGGAAAACGATTCAAATCGTGGACAAGGGGAAAGTCAGATTTATTCAAATAAATCATGAGGTTACGCTGAGTCTGACGGCAAACGTTGGGACACTAGTGTTATCGGTTTGCTCTGCGGTCTGACCGTGGTGCTGAGTTCATTGGCGATTTACAACTTCCTCAGCCGTGAAGTCGCCCCCGCGGCCAAAGACGGACACGAGGCTGCAGCGGTCGATGCCGGCCACGACAAACCTGCCCACGGCGAGGCGACCCACGACGAACCGGCACATGCCGCACCGGCCAAAGAAGATGCCGGCCACGGTTCAGCGTCATCGCACGATAAACCCGCCTCAGACAGCAGCAGCAAAGCCAAGAGTCATTGACAGTGATGCATATCGAAAGCCAGCCATGATTTGCACCAGCTGCTATTTCATCAATCCCAGCGAAAACGTGTTTTGCCAAAACTGCGGCTCACACCTGCCGCATGTGGAAAGCCAAAAACCCAGCATCTCACCGCTGATTCTGGCCAATACGCTGGACAACAGTTCGCTGTTGATTTCACGAGGCCCCTGGCAAATGCGCATGGACTTGTGGATGCCGTTCATCTGGCTGGCAATGCTGGTGTTTATCGTCACGCTGAACAACGGCTACGCGCTTGGCATTCTGGGTGTAGGACTGGCTTTTGCCTTATACAAATCGCACGATACGCAGCAAATTATTCAGCAAACCATACCGGTGGAGTTGATCAACAAGACCCTCATCGCCTATGGTCCGGCCAATACCACCAGCCGCTTTTCCTTGCCCACAGGAGTGCTGTATTTGCTGTCTGATGGTTTGTATTTCAAATCCTTTGACAGCAATGAAGAGATTTCATTTATTCACATTGAAATCTCATTCACCGACACTGCGGTACGAAAAGGCGGCTTATCCGTTTTTTCAAACTGGCATGAAATAGAAATGAACAACGGCATGAAAGAACGCTTCACCTTCACCGTGCAAAACGGCGGCGAATGGATGCTGTTGATGAAAGTAGTTCGCAGCGAACTCAACAAACGCTGAAGTGGCGTTTGTCAGGTCTTGAACAGGCTTTCCATTTCGCGGCGAACCTTGTAAGCCGGTAATCCGGTGTCCATAGCGACATCGTCCCAACACAAAGACTGTCCTTTTTTCACCGGCCTTATCAGCTTGGCCTGGTGCGCCAAGCCCAGCGGCAAACCGCCCATGCGTGCCGAGGTTTGTGCAGGCAGCAATTTGCCCCAAACCGTGTAACCGCCCTCGCCGTCCAGCATTTCACCGGCTTGCAAATCGCGTTTGGCCGTGGCCACCACATCCGCATGCCAGCCTTGCGCCACACCGGTGGCCTCGCCGCGCATAGCGACGCTGGCCACCGACATACCGACTTCCAAACCAATCAGGTGCCAGCGCTTGTACAGCGTGAAATACCGTCCGCTGGGATCGGTGTGCGCGTTGTATTCCTCAAAACAGTGTTTGATGTAATCGGTTTCGGCTTCCACCGTCACCCACACGCCCATGCGTATGTCATAAGGAATGACACGGCCATCGGCCTCCAGCGAAGAAATCACTTCGACCATGCCCTTGCGCTCGAGCACGCCGCCTTCGCTCATGGGGCGGGTGACGAAAGGAATGTCTTCGACACTGGCCGGGGGGTACAACAAACCATTGGACGGCACATGCAAACCGGTGGCGTTAGACACAGCCGTGCATTCGATGGAAGGTTTAGAGCCATCCAAAAAACTGTTGAACATTTTGGGGTTCAAACCGCCGCGCGCGGCTTGCTCAGGCGTCAAACCGTAATTGCCCCAGACTGTTTCAGGCGTGGATTCGCTGAAATGCGGCAACCATTTGTGGCCGCGACCAGCCGCGGTGACCGGAAAACCGCAAGTGCGCGCCCAATCGACCAGATCGCAAATCAGCGCAGGCTGGTCCCCAAAAGCCAAGGAATACACCACATTGGCATCTGCGGCCTTGCGTGCCAGCAAAGGGCCGCAAAACGCATCGGCTTCAACGGTGACATTGACCACGTGTTTGCCATGGGCGAACGCCGACAGGCAATGCTCTACCGCAGCAATCGGGTTGCCTGTGCATTCCACCACCACATCGACCAGAGGGTGAGATACCAGCGACTGCCAGTCCTCGGTTAAAAAAGTCAGGCCTTGCTTAAACGCATCGTCCAAACTTTGGGCCGAGGCCTGGTGCGCCGGCCAGCCGACGCGGGCGAGATTCGCACGCGCGTTCTCAATCGACAAATCGGCGATCCCCACCAAATGCACACCGGGCGTGCGCGGCACTTGCGCCAAATACATGGCACCGAATTTCCCGGCGCCGATGAGCACCACGCGAACCGGGCTGTTGTCAGCGGCACGCTGCTGAAGTTGCTGGTACAGGCTCATGCGGCAGATTTGGTTTGGTCAATCGGCACATCGGTGGTTACCAGCGCGCTGGCAGGCAGGCCTTTGGCCCAAGGCAGATCAACCGGGTAAGACTTGGTCAGGCAGTCGTCGGGCAGGCATTCGATGGGCGTGAAATCGCGGTGCGCGATGTACTCGGGGCGCTTGTGGCGACGGATGTGGTTGGATACCGTGCAAAGGCTGAGGTAAACGCTGACCCGGTTCCACGGCGACAGGTTGCTGGCCGAGGCATGCACCAGACAGCTGTGAAACAAAATCATGGATCCGGCCGGGCCGGTCGGGCTGACGATGCCGCCTTGTTTGCCGCCGGCACGCTCCACCAGTTGGGCGATCAAATCGTTATCCACGGTCCACAGCGGGTAGCTGGTGGTGGTCAGATCGTGTTTGGCGTCGACCACGCCTTTTTTGTGGCTGCCGGGAATGAACATCAGCGGACCGTTGAATTCATTGACATCGTCCAGAAAAATGGCCACGTTCATGGCGCGCTCGGTGGGCATCATGTCGTCGTTCAGCCAAGTGCCGTAATCCTGGTGCCACTGCCAGACATCGCCTTCAAAAGCCATCTTGCCGTTGATTTTGAACTGGTGCATGTACAGCTTTTCGCCGAACAAATCCTCGACCGGCTCGATCATGCGCGGGTGGCGGGCCAGTTTGGCAAACGGCTCGGAATACATATGGGCAGCGAAATTCGTGCGTACCGCATCCTTGCCTTTTTCGCGCACGTTGAAGGCTTCCCGACGGCTGTACAAGTTGGGGACTTCATCGACCAGATTTTTGGTTTCCTCGGGGGTAAACAAGCCGGGGAAGAACAAATAACCTTCGCGGTCAAATTCTGCGTGTTGTTCAGGCGTCAATTTCATGGGTACTCCGGTTGCGTATCAAACAATATCCTTGCATTATCCAACCAACTGACAGCCCCTAGTGTCAACTTGGTGCCATCTCTGCATAATGCTGGCAATCCCGCTTTTTCAGCCCCATTTGAAAGACCACCATGACCAAACACCTGTTACTTTCAGCTTTGACCGCCTTAAGCCTTCAATTCGCCCAAGCCGCCGACACTTCCGGCCCGTCCGCTGCCGGTTCAGACCTGGGCAATGCCAAGACCCAAATCGAGAAAAAAGACTGGTCTGCAGCCGTTTCCACGCTGGAAAAATACGTCAAAGCCAACCCCAACGACGCCGACGGCTACAACCTGCTCGGCTACAGCTTGCGCAATGCCAAACGCTACCCGGAAGCCATCTTCAATTACAAAGAAGCCTTGCGCATCGATCCGCAGCACCGGGGCGCGCACGAGTACCTGGGCGTGGCCTATATGCAGACCAAAGAGATCGCCAAAGCCAAAGAGTTGCTGGCTTCATTGGAAAAAATCTGCGGCGTCAAGTGCGAAGAATATGTGGATTTGAAAAAGGCGATCGACAAGGGCAAGTAATTTTTTCCCTGCTTATTCACCACCGCAAACCGGCGGATTGGTTCAGCGGTTAAGTGAGAGGCCTGAAATCAGTCATGCGGTGACTCAAAATTTCAATGGCAAAGCGGTTTTGTAACGCACCTGCTTCAAGGCAAAACTGCTGCGTATTTTTTCCACGCCCGGTATGGGCGTGAGTTGCTCCAAAATAAATTTCTCTAAAGCCGCCATGTCGGCAATCGCCACGCGGATCAAATAGTCCGAGTCGCCGGTCATCAAATAACACTCCATCACCTCGTCGTGCTCGGCGATGCGCTGCTCGAACTCGGCCAGCGCCGCCTTGGATTGCTCTTTCAAGCTGATGGAAATAAACACGTTCAAACCCAAGCCCAGGGCTTGCGGCTGGGTCAGCGCCACATAGCGCTGAATCACGCCTGCGGCCTCCAGCGCCTTGACCCTTTGCAAGCAAGGCGAAGGCGATAAGTGCACGCGCCGGGCCAGCTCTACATTGGTCACAGAAGAGTCCTCTTGCAATTGCGCCAATATTTTGTAATCCACCGCATCTAAAAGCATAAATCACCTTAAAAACAGTTATTCAAAGTATTTTATGCCATTTAAATCCGCTGAAACATGTTTTATCAACAGCACATTCCGCAGGAAATTCTCTATATTCAATGCCATCCGAATCCCGCTATTGACACCTCACATGCTGCAAAAAACCACTGACATTGACCCGACAGAAACCGCCGAATGGCGTCAGGCCTTCCAGGCTGTGGTCGGCGCATACGGCCCTGAGCGCGCGCGCTACCTGCTGGACCAGATGGTGGCCTTGGCCCACCAAAGCCAGATTGACTGGTCACCCGAACTGGTCACGCCTTATGTCAACACGATTCCCGTGCAAGCCCAGCAGCCCTACCCCGGCGATTTGGCCATCGAAGAAAAACTGGCGTCGCTGATGCGCTGGAACGCGCTGGCCATGGTGGCCAAAGCCAATGGCGCTTACGGAGAGCTCGGCGGGCATATCGCCAGTTACGCCAGCGCCGCAGATTTGTTCGAGGTGGGCTACAACCATTTTTTCCACGCACGCAACGACAAGCACCAAGGCGATCTGGTGTTTTTCCAGCCGCACAGCGCGCCCGGCGTCTACGCCCGCGCCTACCTTGAAGGCCGTTTGAACGAAGCCGATTTATCCCATTACCGTCAAGAACTCAAAGCGCCGCGCGAAGGCGCACGCGGCCTCTCCAGCTACCCGCATCCCTGGCTGATGCCGGACTTTTGGCAGTTCCCCACCGGCTCCATGGGCATAGGCCCTATCAGTTCTATCTACCACGCACGTTTCATGCATTACCTGACGCACAGAGCTTTGCTCAACTGCCAGATCCGCAAGGTCTGGGGCGTGTTTGGCGACGGCGAAATGGACGAACCCGAGAGCATGAGCGCACTCACATTGGCCTCGCGCGAACGTCTGGACAACCTGGTCTGGGTGGTGAACTGCAATTTGCAACGCTTGGACGGCCCGGTGCGAGGTAATGGCCGCATCATCGATGAGCTGGAAAAACTGTTTCGCGGCGCCGGTTGGAACGTCATCAAACTGATTTGGGGCAGCGACTGGGACGGCTTGTTCGCGCGCGACACCCACGGCGCACTGGTGAAGGCATTCGCCAACACCGTCGACGGCCAAATGCAAACCTTTGCGGCCAAAGATGGGCGTTTCAACCGTGAAACTTTCTTCGGCCAAAACCCCGAACTCGCGCAACTCGCGCAAGGCCTGACCGACGAGCAAATCGACCGGCTCAAACGTGGCGGCCATGACCTGGTGAAAATCCACGCCGCTTACGCTGCGGCTGCCACCCATACGGGTCAGCCCACGGTGATTCTGGCGCACACCAAAAAAGGCTACGGCATGGGCCAAGCCGGTCAAGGCAAGATGACCACGCACAGCCAGAAAAAATTCGACGAGTCTGCGCTGCTGGCGTTCCGCAATCGCTTCAATTTGCCCTTGTCAGACGAGCAAGCGACGAACCTGGACTTTTTCAAACCGGCGGTGGATTCACCCGAGATGCAATACCTACACGCCAAGCGCAGCGCACTGGGCGGCTACCTGCCCAAGCGCGACACCGCATGTGAAGTGGTGCCGGTGCCAGCACTCTCAAGCTACGCTGGCTTTGCCTTGCAGGCCGACAACAAAGAGATGTCGACCACCATGGCGTTTGTTCGCATCTTGGGACAGTTGCTGAAAGACCCGCAACTTGGGGCCCGCGTGGTGCCCATCGTCGCGGATGAGGCCCGCACTTTCGGCATGGCCAATTTGTTTAAACAAGTGGGTATTTATTCCAGCGTCGGTCAGCAGTACGAACCGGAGGACATTGGCTCGGTGCTGAGTTACCGCGAAGCCATGGACGGGCAAATATTGGAAGAAGGCATCAGCGAAGCCGGGGCTATTGCCAGTTGGACGGCGGCGGCAACAAGCTATAGCGTGCACGGTCTGGCCATGTTGCCTTTTTATATTTACTACTCGATGTTTGGTTTTCAGCGCGTCGGCGACGCCATCTGGGCGGCAGCCGATCAACGCGCGCGCGGTTTTTTACTGGGCGCGACTTCTGGCCGCACCACCTTGGGCGGCGAAGGCTTGCAACACCAGGACGGCAGCAGCCATTTGGTGGCCGCCACCATCCCAAATTGCAAAGCCTATGACCCGGCATTTGCCGGTGAGATGGCGGTCATCATTGACCATGGTATGCGCGAAATGCTGGTCGAGCAACAGGACGTGTTTTATTACGTTACTTTGATGAACGAAAACTACGCGCAGCCCGATTTACCTGAAGGCGTGAACGCGCAATTGCTCAAAGGTTGTTACCGTTTGTCTGCGGCGCCCGCTTCATTGAAAGCCAAAGCCAAACCTGTAACTTTGATGGGCTCGGGCGCGATTCTGGGTGAAGTCATCAAAGCCGCCGCTTTGCTGGCCGAACAAGGCATTGCCGCCGAAGTGTTTAGCGTCACCAGTTGGAGCGAGTTGGCCAGGGACGGCTTGCGCTGCGAACAGTCGGCCATTGACGGACTGGGCGACACAGCGCCTTTTGTGCATCAACAACTGCAAAGTGGCAGTGGCCCGGTGATCGCCGCGACAGACTATGTGCGCGCGGTTCCTGAGAGCATTCGTGCTTACCTGCCTGCGGGCCGCCGTTACCTCACGTTGGGCACAGATGGTTTCGGCCGCAGCGACACGCGCCAGGAGTTGCGTCAATTTTTCCGAGTAGATGCAGCAAGCATTGTCAAAGCTGCGTTGCATGCCTTAGGCAAAACCCAAGCCTGAGTCTCAGGCGTTGTCTTTTTCAAACCAGTGCATGTAATCCCGCAAACGCTGCACGCTGTCCAAAGACATAGCGTTATAAATGGACGCGCGCATGCCACCTGCCGACCGGTGGCCGCGCAGTTGCACCATGCCTTCTTTTTCCGCGCCTTGTAAAAACGCAGCGTTCAAAGATTCGTCTTTCAAAAAGAAAGTCACGTTCATGCGCGAGCGGTCTTCACGCGCCACCCGGTTGCTGAACATGGCGCTGTGGTCTAAAAATTCATACAGCAACTCAGCCTTGGCTTGGTTGTGCGATTGCATGGCGGGCAAACCGCCCTGCTCTTTGATGTGTTGCAACACCAGACCCATGATGTAAATCGCGTAGGTCGGCGGCGTGTTGTACATAGAGCTTTGTTCGTCCTGCAGCTGGTAATTGAAGGCTGAAGGCGTGATATCCAAAGCATGACCGAACAAATCACGCCGCACTATGACCAGCGTCACGCCTGAAGGGCCCATGTTTTTTTGCGCCCCCGCGTAAATCAGCCCGTAGCGGCTGACATTCAGTGGCGCGGACATGATGTTGGACGACATATCAGCC
Source organism: uncultured Burkholderiales bacterium (assembly GCA_903887325.1). GTDB lineage: Bacteria > Pseudomonadota > Gammaproteobacteria > Burkholderiales > Burkholderiaceae_C > Limnohabitans. Next base: position 7,744 of record CAISPG010000102.1, read on the forward strand.
ACCAGCGGCACGCTGCCTGTGTCCGGCGTCCAATGGCATTCCACGCCGCCTATGGTTTCGTTGCTGCACATGTGCACATAAGCCGCATCAGCAGACAAGCGCCAGTCCGTTTGTCTCGGCATGGACAAAAAACCGCTGCTGCTGCTGCTGGCCGCCAGATGGATCTGCCCATATTTGGCCGCTTCCTTCATAGACTTTTCCGACCAGACACCACTGAGTACATAGTCGGCCTGGCCGGTTTTGCCGATCAGGTTCATGGGCAGAATCGCGTTTTCGGCAATCGCACCGCCTTGCATCAACAGCACAGCGTAGTTATCCGGCACGCCCAGCAGACTGCGAATCAAGGTTTGTGTGTGGGCCAGGATCTCGGTGAATTCGGGTCCGCGGTGGCTCATTTCCATGACCGACATGCCGCTGCCGCGCCAGTCCAACATATCGGCAGCGGCACGCTTGAGCACCGGTTCAGGCAAGGTGGCGGGGCCGGAACTGAAGTTGATCACACGGGACATTCTTATCTACTTTCAAAAACGTTGTTAAGTCTATGTCTAGCATAGATTATTTTTCAAAATTCCTGCATAATAACGGCATCCGGGCAACCGAAATTCGTGCTCCCTATGCTTTATTTGCGTTATCCATTGCTGTGTATTCTGACTTGTGTGCTGCTTGGCTGCGCCAGCCAATCTGCCAAAACCATAGGCAGCCTGGACAACGAAAGTCCCGAATACGCCAGCGCGGCTTGCCAAAACGCCAGGCATAACGCCTGGATACATGAAGAAACCCAAAACGCCAAACTCTGGGCCGGGCCTTCTGCCATGTTTCTGCTCGGTCCTGTTGCCCTTGTCCCCGTCTTTGTCACGAGTGTCGGCGTGAACACTGCAGACCATTTAAAAGCGAATGACATTGCAGCCAACTGCGGCGGCAAGGTGAAATCGCAGCAAGAGGTCAACAACACCATTGCCCTGGATGCCACACTGTCGCTGGCGGTCGGCACGGTGGTGCCGGTGGCATCGGCGTCAAAATAAATCTGCGTCAACCGCGCTGGCCGGTCGCTTCATTCAAGTCAATGTTTTCGTGCGCAGCTACGCGCTCAAGCGCTTGCTCGAACATGGCTCTGGCCGAACCCGATACCGCCGTCAAATAAGCGTGCAAGCGCGCGTCCTCACCGCTTTTGCTCAAACAATCCTGGCTGTAAGTTTCAAAACTGTTGAGCGTGCTGAGCAGATCGGCCACGTGCCTGGGGCATTCGCACAGCACGCTGGTTGAAATCTCAGCCATGCGCCGCAACACAGCGTCGCTGTACTTGCGCGGCGGAATCGTGTCGGGGTTGCCGGGCGGCGGCAGCGCCAAGGTGTTGTCCACGTACACAATCGATTGAATGATCTGACTTAATTCTTCATCCGACACCGGTTCACGCCTGCCTATCACCCCGGAAGAATGCAGGTACTGCAATACCGCCACTGTGGCGAAGTGGTAAATCAGCACACAACGGCGCACCCCGGCGCGGCGGCGCAACAGATTTAAATCCTGTTGAACAGAGGCTTGTACCGAACCCATGTGTATCAGCAACACGTCCGGAGGCTCAGGCATTTTGGCGGCCAAGGCTTCTTGCACGTCGGCAAACACGTTCACCACCTTGAGCGTGGTCTGACCGAATGTCAGCATGAATCGCTGAGTCTCTATGCGACTGGCCATGGAATAACCCACTACAGCCAAACGTATCACCGCAGGCCTGCCGTCAGTTTGCTGTCGCCCGGCGAGAGCGGAACGGTGGTCATTGAGCATGGCTTGCAAGTCCGCCACAGTGACGCTGGCCAGGCTGCTGATGGCGTGCCCTTGCTGGGTCAAGGTTTTCAGCAGCGTGAGTTTGAGCACATCAAGCTTGCTGTAAAGGCGATGACCGCCTTCAGACTTGGGCGGAGCCACCAAACCGTAGCGGCGCTCCCAGACACGCAGCGTGGCCACAGGCACACCCGACAAGTTGGCCACAGCACCGATTCGGTAAATACCGGCCTCAACAGAAGAACTTTCCTCAGATTTATACATTATTGCCTTTGATTGAATAGCTATTGTCTAATTATTTTGCCGAATTATGGTACAAAAACAAGATGATGTGCAGGTATTTTAAAATCAAGTCTACATTACGTCATCAAGATCCTTTATAAAACCTTTTCTTTTTCGACCGGAGTTTTGAATCAGGAGATAGCCATGTTTTCCAGTTTGACCCGCAATGCCGTCAACACCTTACTCTGGGTATGTAAAAACCAGGAGCACGGGCCGGTGACCACCGATTCCATCAGCAAACGTCTAGGTTTGTCGATTTCTTACCTCGAGTCTCTGTTATCCAAATTGAAGAAGCTCGGGTTTCTGGTTTCCTACCGCGGCCCGGGCGGCGGCTATTGCAGCAACGGAAAACCGGGCAGTCTGCTGTTGATAGACCTGTTGCGAGCGCTTGATTTCAGCCAGCCCCGGGTCATAGCGCCCGACGCCCTATCGCGAGGCAGCATAGACAAGGAATTGTCCGACTGGATGATGCAGGAGTTTTTAGAACAAAACCTGGTCAACATGAGCTTTGCCGACATCATGGACTTGGTCGACGAAGACACCTGGGGCGCGGAACCGGTCAAGCTGGTCAACGCACCGGAGTTGCGCAAATTCAAGCCGCTGCAAATCCACAAACTGCCTTCAGGGCCTAATTCGGTGTTCAATCTGGCTGCGAGCATGTCCATCTGATACTGCGAGCGGCTTGAGATAGAGTACCTGCTGTTTTTCAATCAGTGGTACCTATCAGTAGTGTCCGGTTAAAAAGCGAATAAATTCAATTGGTTACTGACATCTGCCTTATCGATTGTGTTGCCATCGAGCTGCAAGGCGC
>CAISPG010000103.1 GCA_903887325.1 uncultured Burkholderiales bacterium
GGCCCAAGAGCGGCAGGCGCAGCCAGGCGGCGTCAAACTGTTCGCGGAATTCGGCCTGACGCAAGGCCAGTTTCAGCAACAGAAAACCCATGACGCCAGCCACCAGCAACCACAGCCACAGCGCCTGTAAGCACATTGGGCACGATCAGCGCGGCCAACACGCCGATGATGACCAGCACCACCATCAGCTCTATCAAAGTAAAGCCTCGCTGTGCGCGCGTTTTGCTGCGTTTGGTCTTGAGGCTGATGCCCAAGCATTGAAGGCCGGGTTGCGGGCGTGCAGCGGGCTGGCGGGAATGTATGCAATCTGGTAATGCTTCCATGAATTTTTTAACCTTAAAGAATTCAACTCGAATGATAATGCGGCTATGAGGACAAAGAACAGCAATCATCGCACCCGAATGCCGTCAGACAAAGCGCCTGCCCTGGCGTCGTTCGCGCTGTGGGCGTTGGCGGCGGGCTCGTTCACCGGCTGGGCCCTGGCTTTGTGGCCCACCGACCAGCGTCCGGTGGCCGTGGTCGCCATGGCGGCACCCGCTGCCACCGACATGTCCGGCTTGAAAGCAGACATCAGCAAGGTGCTGGGACGACAGCCCGAAGTCATGGCTCAGGCGCCGTCGCTGGCAGGCCGGTTGAGTTTGCTGGGCGTGGCCCGCGCCGCTGACAACCAAGCCGTGGCGCTGATTTCGGTGGACGGCCAGCCGGTGAAACCGGTGTTGCGCGGTGCCGAAGTGCTGCCGGGTTTGTTGCTGCAATCGGTCACGCTGGAAGAGGCGGTTTTGGGCGCTACGCCCCTAGGCCCGGCGGCGCTGGTGCTGCCCATGCCTAAGCGGCCCGAGCCAACCCAGAATGCGGCTGAGCCAAAAACCTGAGTTTGAATTGACAATGCAAGCTTATGGCAATCGATGTGGCTAATAAAAAACCCGCTGTATTGCTACAGCGGGTTGGGGTTTCAAAACCTTGACTGGCTTGACGCCAGCGTCAGATCAGAAAGAGTGGGTCAGCATGACGCGCAGGCTGTCAAAGCCACTGTCGGAGCTAACATTAGCAGTGGCGGTGCCTTGGCCGCCTGTGGCACCCTTGTATTTAGTGAACAAAACCCATGCGGTGGTTTTCTTGGAGAAAGCATAAGTCACGCCCAGGTCTTGGCTGGTCTGGTCAACAGCAGTGATGTTGCGTTGGTAAAGATTGCCATCGGCTGATGAGTTGTTGTACATGAAAGTGAAAGCGCCCAAGGGAGCGCTGACACCAATGTTTCTGCCACTAACTGTACCTTCGCCATCAATTTTTGCTGAGGTTGACAAGAGGTACAACTTGGCGACGCCGAAGTCATAGGAGGCAGCAATGCCAGTCAGGGTATCGGTTGAACCGACAGCGCCTTTGTACTGAGTTGCTGTCAGTTGGGCATTGAACGCGCCAGTGGTGTAGGCACCTGTGACAGTCTCTGCGCCGCCAAAACTGGTAGTTTGTCCGCCCAGTTTGGTGGTGTAGGCCAAAGTCAGACCTGGCACAAATGTAGGCAGTTGGTAACGCACTTGGTTTGCAGTCCAGACTTCATAAGTACCGACAGTTGCGCCATCAGATGATGTGCCGTAGGCCAAGTTGACAACAGCGGCGTTGCTGCCCATGTAACCGGTTGAGTCACCAGCAACCACGGTCCAGAATTGGTCGTTACCGAATTTACCGGCTTTAAGTTCGCCGAAACCTCCTGACAATGCCGCATAAGTGGTTTGGCCACCCGCAGTATTTGTGCTGTCAATAGCTGGAAGCAGACCGATATTGGTGGTGACTTTCAGGCCATCGCCCAGGTCTTCCACGTCTGTGAAGTTCAGTGCGGTGTTAGCGTTTGAATCTGCCAGTGTGGTGGTGGTGCTGGTAGTGCCGGTAGTTGATGTGATTTTGTTGTTGTTGGTGCCAATCTGGAAGAATCCAGTGAGGTTAGCATCAGCAAAACTGACTCCAAAAGAAAACAAAGATGCTACTGCAACGATGGTTTTTTAACTATTATTAATAACTCGTGTTAATATTCATTGACTTTTAAAAACATTGACTGCTTTCGGATATAAACCTATGACGCAACAAACAGTTAACTATCGAATTAACAATTTCCCCATAAATAAATATTACCCTTTTAAATCAAGAAACGCCTCAAACCATTACCCAATGCTTACCTGTTTTAAATACGCGTCCTAAAGAAGTTAATAATCCCTTAATATTTAAATTAAATAACTCATTCAAAGACAATAAAGAGAATATTAATAACACTAAAACACTTATAAATAGCGCTGGTCTTCGCGCTGGTGGTTTTGTCTCCATCAACCAGGTGGTCAGCATCATCCTTGCCCAGGAAAAGCACAAAGTGGTGCGCAACGAGATCACCGAAGGCACCTACCGCATGACCAAGGTCAGGTTGGAAACGCATATCGCAGATTTTTTCAGCGATACCGATTTGCGCAGCATCAACATGGGCAGCATTCAGCGTTTTATCGACTTTTTGTCCGACCAGGACTTGTCCACGCCAACCATCGTCGGCTACATCGCGCAGTTGCGCAAAGTGTTGCGCTATTTGGTCGAGCAGGAACACATTGCGCAAATGCCTCTGTTCCCCAAAATGAAGGTGACACAAAAGCCGCGCGGCGCATTTACCGTCACCGAATACGCGGCCATACTGCGTCAATCCAAAACCTTGCGCCGCCACGTGTTTCATTGGGACAAACCGGACACGCGGTTTCATATCAAGCCCGAATACCGCAGCATGCCCCTGGAGATGAACTGGTTGATACGCTTCATGGTCTATACGTTTTTACGTCCCGGCGATGTGCGGCAATTGAAAAACAAACACTTAGAAATCATCAGCGGCAAATTCAACTATTTGCGCCTCACACCGCCCGAGATCAAGCGCCACAAATCGCCCACGGTCAGTCTGCCGCAGGCGGTGAACATTTACAAAACGCTGCTGGCGCACCAGACTGCCAAAGGCTTTGGCAAGCC
>CAISPG010000104.1 GCA_903887325.1 uncultured Burkholderiales bacterium
ATAATTTGTTGCCAGAGATCATTTTTAAACTGAGTTTTTCAGACAATCCCTAGATACAAGCGACACATTTGAAATGTTCTTTCAGCATTGAGCGAATTTGTCATATTGCAGTTTTGCTACGACGGCTAAATAATTTAGGGCTCATAGAACTTATGATGAAAAATTATCCGGAATGGGGGCCATATGTCGTTTGAGATTGATTTCGAAGCATTTATAAAGCTGTTATCACCTCTAGTAGTTGCAATCATTGGCTTCATTGCAAAGAATTACTTCGAGGGCAAGCCCAAGCTGATCACATACCTAGTTCATTCAGTTGCACACCCAATGCCACCGAACCTGTCAACAGGACAACTGCTAGTTGATGTGCATACGCATACCATCGTAGTAATGAATACAGGCAAGAAGACGGCTCACAATGTGCGAATTGACCATGCCTTCTTCCCTATCAGCTATGTGCTGACTCCGCCCAAAAATCATACGGTTACACACGGTCAGGGTCCAAGTGCAGAAATATGTATTCCCGTTCTTGTACCGAATGAGCAAATCAGCATTTCTTATCTCTACTTTCCACCGATAACGTGGTCTCAGATTAACGGTTGGGTAAAGTGTGATGAAGGCTTGGCTAAGACTATTCAGGTCATTCCAAGCACTCCACCACCAAAACCTCTTCTGTGGCTGCTTCGGACTCTCATGTTTATTGGCGCTTCTACGGTCGTGTACTGGGCGCTTCGAGCTTTACCCAGTCTGCTCAAGTGAAAATGGCATCATGGTTCAATGACGTTCCTCAGGGCGCTTTACATTTTGCTTTAGTTGCCAACAATAATTAAGTGGCATCCTTAGGTTTCCGACATAATTTCTGGAGCTAACAGACGGGAACTGTCCAAAGTTTCAGTCAGAATCTTTGATTTTATTGGACAGCTACTGACAATATTCATGGAACTCTACAGCCAAGCGCTTGTTTACATGGTAATTGTTTGAATCCCAGGCAGTGTGGGCATGCTGAATGTCTCCGGGTCAAACGCCATGTCGCCGTCTTCTTGCGGCATGCCGGTGGCCTTCATGCCTTTGAAATCGAACAGATTGGCGTCCAGCAAATGCGAAGGCACCGTGTGCTGCAAGGCGTTGAACATATTGTCTAAACGACCGGGGTATTTCTTTTCCCATTCGCGCAGCATGTCGCCAACCTGCTGGCGCTGCAAGCCGTCCTGGCTGCCGCACAGCGTGCAAGGAATGATGGGGAATTCGCGGTGTGCTGCCCAACGAATCAAGTCGCGCTCGGCCACAAACGCCAGCGGACGGATGACGATGTGCCGTCCGGTGTCGCTCATCAATTTCGGTGGCATGCTTTTAAGACGGCCACCGAAAAACATGTTTAAGAACAGGGTTTGCAAAATATCGTCGCGGTGGTGGCCGAGCGCGATTTTGGTGGCACCAATTTCATCGGCCACGCGGTACAAAATGCCCCGGCGCAAGCGACTGCACAAGCTGCACATGGTTTTGCCCGGCGCGATTTTGTCTTTGACGATGGAATAGGTGTCCTGGTTTTCAATGCGAAACGGCACACCGATTTTGGTCAGGTACTCGGGCAGCACGTGCGCTGGAAAACCGGGTTGCTTTTGGTCCAGGTTGACTGCGATGATCTCGAAATCAATCGGCGCGCGCATTTGCATTTTCAGCAAAATATCGAGCATGCTGTAGCTGTCCTTGCCGCCGGACACACACACCATGACCTTGTCGCCTTCTTCGATCATGTTGAATTGCACAATCGCTTCGCCGACCTGGCGGCACAGCCTCTTTTCCAGTTTCTGGGTTTCGCGTTCTATGGTTGTTGTCACCATTGGCCTGCCTCCATGCGGATTGCCACTTCACAATCGTCAAAAATTTCTAACTTCGCGATTTTCACCCGCACGCCGATCACGCCGGGTAATTGCATCAACCTGTGCGACAGCTTGCCGATCAATGTCTCGAGCAAATTCACATGCTCTGCCGTGCATTCGTTGATGATGATTTGCCTGAACTTGCGGTAGTCCAGCACGTTGCTGATGTCGTCGTCGCTGGGTAACAGGTCTTGCGGGCCGAGATTGAGCTCGGCGTCGACTTGTATGGGCTGCGGCGCGTCTATTTCATGCGCCAGAATGCCCAAGTTGGCTTTGAAGCGTAAACCTGAAAGCGACAGTGTGCGGTGTCCGTGTTGGGGTGTGTTCATGTCACATCAGCGAAAAATCGCGCTCAAAAGGCATCAGGTGTTGACCGCCGTCAACCAAAATGGTGGTGCCGGTGATGGATGAATTATTCAAAGCAAACAATACTGTGGCCACCACGTCACCAACACTTGAAGAGCGACCCAGCGGCGACAGCTTGTGCAAGTCGTCAAATTTTTCATCGCTCAACATGTGGCTGGTCAAGGTGAGGCCGGGCGCCACACCCACCACGCGCAACTGCGGAGCCAGCGCCTTGGCCAACACGGTGTTGGCGGTTTCAAGCGCAGCTTTGCTCAAGGTGTAGCTGAAAAAATCCGGGTTCAGGTTCCACAGTTTTTGATCCAGCATGTTCACCACCACGCCGGTGCCGTCTCGTTCACAGGCGTGAGCATGGAGTTTTTGCGCCAACATGATGGCCGCAGCGGTGTTGGTCAGCATGTGTTTTTGCATCAATGCGTAGCTGAAGCTGTCAGCGTTATCGTGTTCAAACAATGCCGCGCTGTTGACCACCGCATCCACATGGCCCATGTGCTCCACCACCGTGTGCACCAATGCTTTGGTTTGTTTTTCATCTGACAAGTCAGCGGCAAAGCATTGCGCCCCTGCACACAGCGCTGAGCATGCATTGGCGGTATCTTGCGCCTCACTCAAAGAGTGACGGTAATGCACCGCCACCCGCCATCCCGCAGCCGCCAAGCCCAGCGCTATTGCGCGGCCCAGGCGTTTGCCCGCGCCGGTGACCAGCACCGTCGGGACAGTTTGGGAGCTTGCAGCAGAGGACATGTCGGAGAATGCCAAGAATGAATGAACAGCCGGTGAGTTTAGCGACTGAGTTGCACCGCTTATTGCAGGCCCGCTTGCAAGCACAAGCGGGCTGGTTGCCGTTCGACCGTTTCATGGCCTTGGCTTTGTATGCGCCGGGCGTGGGTTATTACAGCGCGCGCAGCCAGCCTATAGGCCGCATGCCTTCCAGCGGCAGCGATTTCGTCACCGCGCCGGTTGTGTCGCCGTTTTTCGGCATGGCATTGGCGCGCAGCTTGCAACAGGCATTGCAACTCACGGGCACCAGCAATGTGTTGGAGTTCGGAGCGGGCGACGGCAGTTTGGCGCTGCAGTTGTTGCAAGCAATGGGTGACTGCGTTGAGCGTTATGACATCGTCGAGGTGTCTGCGCATTTGCGCGAGCAACAAGCTGAAAAACTCAAAGCCCATGCGCATAAAGTGCAATGGCTGGATGCATTGCCTGAACACATCAACGCTGTGGTGGTAGGCAACGAGGTGTTGGACGCCATGCCGGTGAAATTGCTGCACAGAGTGAACACGGTGTGGCATGAGCGCGGCGTGGCTTGGGATGAATCACAAAACAGCTATGTCTGGCAAGACAGGCCCACAGACCTCAGGCCGCCGTGTGAAATTGAAGGCTCTCATGATTACCTGTGTGAAATCCACCTTCAAGCTGAAGCTTTCATGCGCACCTTGGGCGAGCGTTTGCAAAAGGGCGCGGCGTTTTTCTTTGACTATGGCTTTCCCGAGCACGAGTACTACCACGTGCAAAGACACATGGGCACGCTCATGTGCCACAAAGACCACCGCAGCGACGCCGACCCGTTGAGCGACATCGGCCGCAAAGACATCACCGCGCACGTGAATTTCACCGCCATGGCGCTGGCGGCGCAAGAAGCGGGCTTGAGTTGTCTGGGATACACCAGTCAGGGACATTTTTTGATCAACAGCGGTTTGCTGACATTGCTGGAGAATGCGTCCATGGCCGAGCGTCAGCAAGCCCAGTTGTTGATACAAGACCATGAAATGGGCGAACTCTTTAAGGTGTTGGCGGTCGGGGCAGGCGAGCCCTGGGAGCCCGAGGGTTTTGTGCAAGGCGACAGATCGCACCGTTTATAGGCTGACACATGATTCGTTGGGTGCTGGTGGTTTTTCTGGTGTTACTGCTGATACAAGGCGTGACACCCTGGCTGGGCAAACTGGGCTTCGGGCGTTTGCCGGGCGATTTGCGCTTTAAGATTTTCGGCAAAGAGTTTTTTATTCCGCTCACCACCACACTCATTTTGAGCATGGTGTGTGCTTTGATATCCAGGGTGCTCTGAGTGCGTTAATATGCTTGTCAACCTTGCTTCACGGTATTGCTGACATATGTCTTTATTTTTACAGTTTCGTTCACTAGTGTCCCAACGTTTGCCGTCAGACTCAGCGTAACCTCATGATTTATTTGAATAAATCTGACTTTCCCCTTGTCCACGATTTGAATCGTTTTCCGGACTTAGGGCATGCTCGGCGGATCTCATCTGCTGG
>CAISPG010000105.1 GCA_903887325.1 uncultured Burkholderiales bacterium
CCCGGCGCTTCCGTGCGCGTGTCCAGCGATTTGGGCACAGCCAGCTTAGGCCCTGAATTGTTAGGCCGCGTGATTGATGGTCGCGGCGAGCCGCTGGACGGCAAACCCAAGCCCGTGGGCACCTCGCGCCTGAGCTTGCTCGGCCTGCCCTTGAATCCGATGGAGCGCGGTCCGATTGACAGCGTGCTGGATGTAGGTGTCAAAGCCATCAACGGTTTGCTCACCTTAGGGCGCGGTCAACGCATTGGCTTGGTGGCCGGTTCGGGCGTGGGCAAAAGCGTTTTGCTGGGCATGATGACGCGCTTTACCAAGGCCGACGTGGTGGTGATTGGCCTGGTGGGTGAACGCGGCCGCGAAGTGCAAGCCTTTATTCAAGAATCGTTGGGCGAAGAAGGTTTGGCCAAATCGGTGGTGGTGGCTGCCCCGGCCAACGTCTCGCCTGTGCTGCGGCTCAAAGCGGCGCAAATGACGCACGTGATTGCCGAGTACTTTCGCGACCAGGGCTTGAATGTGTTGATGCTGGTGGACAGCCTGACCCGAGTGGCCCATGCACAGCGCGAGATTGGTTTGGCCATTGGCGAGCCGCCCACCGCCAAAGGCTACCCGCCCTCGGTGTTTGCCTTGCTGCCCAATTTGATTGAACGCGCCGGCGTGGGCCGCCATGGCCATGGCTCGATCACTGCGATTTACACCGTGCTGGCCGAAGGCGATGACGCCAACGACCCCATCGTGGACATTGCCCGCGCCTCGCTCGATGGCCAGGTGATGCTGTCACGCAAGCTGGCCGATGCCGCCCATTACCCGGCGATTGATTTGAACGGCTCGATTTCGCGGGTCATGCAGAACTTGCTGAACCCGGAAGACCTCAAGGCGGCGAACCGGTTTCGCCGCATGTGGTCGCTGTACCAGCAAAACCAAGATTTGATCCAGGTCGGCGCCTACGAAACCGGCACCAACCCCACGCTGGACGAAGCCATTCGGCTGCGCGATGCGATGGAGAATTTTCTGCGACAAGACATGCACCTGGGTGAAGATGAAACGGTCACCCGCGACAGTCTGCGTGCGCTGCTGGCCTCATGATCACCGAGCGCAATTGCTGGACCGTACTGGCGCAAAGAGCGCAAGACGAGACCAGCCTGATTCAAGCCGAGATGGGGCAAACGCTAGCACGACTGGAAAGCCTGAACGCCAGTAAGGGCCGTTTAGAAAAACTCTACGAAGACTACCGTCAGCAAGAAAACAGCACCAACCACAGCCTGCAAGGCATGCGCGAAGTGATGAACCAGCGCCAGTTCATGACGCAGCTGCTGACCTTGATGCAACGCGTGGACAACGATGTGGCGCAAGCTGAAAAGACTTTGGTCGAAACACGCAAACGCCTGATGGCGGCCGAACGTGAGCGCCTCAAAATGCAAACACTGGCCGATCAAAACGCCCAAGCAATTCTGACCCAGGCCGACAAGCGTGATCAACAAAAAATGGACGAACTGGGTGTGATGCAGTTCAATTTGCGAAAAGACACATGAGAGACTCACCATGAATCTCACCGGCGGTTTGCATTGGCACTGGCGAGCTTGGCGCGCGCAAGCCATGTGGGCGCAAACCCGCTCAGACATTGAAACTTGGCTGCTCGCGCAACCCGTGTCGACCGATCACCTGATTTTGATCGGTGCCAGCGCAGGCTGGATGATGTCGGCGCCCTGGTTGACACGCTTTAAAACCCTGCAGACCTGGGACATTGATCCGCTGGCCGGGCGTTTATTCAAATGGCGCCATGGGCGCACCTTGAAGGCGAGAGGTGTTCGATTGCAATGCCACACCGGCGACGCACTGACGCAACTGCCTCACCTGCTGCGCGAACAACCGCAAGCCACCATTTTTTTTGACAATGTGCTGGGGCAAATTCGCTTCCAAAATCACAGCATTCCTCAGGCCGAAAAGCGCTTGCACTCGATCACACAGGCTTTGCGCGGCAGGCACTGGGGCAGTGTGCACGATCGCATGTCAGGGCCGGTGATCAGCGCCTGGCCAGAGCACGCACTGCCCCATACGCCGCTCACCGAACAGGGGAGCCCAGATGAAGAGGCCGCCACGCAGGCCTGGTTAGGCTTGATGGGCGCACAAAGCCCCTGGTTGGATCACCTGACGGGTTCAGTTTTTCCGGCAGGCACCATGGTGACCCATATCGCTTGGCCCATGAAAACCCAGTACTGGCACTGGCTGCAAGCTGGATGGGTTAGCCCAAATAAGGCTTAACAGACCGCATTGAAGAAACTGACCAAAGGCGTGTCTGGCGGGATCGATTGCCATTCGCGCATCACGCCTTGCTGGTCAATCTGTTCGCCTGACAACTTACGACCCGTGTGCCAAGACAATTGCAGAAAGCGAACATTTTGTTTTTTACAATCCATTTGCAAATGCGTGCGGGTCGACAAATAGCTCACGCCGCGTGATGATTTTTGCGTTGTGGGATAGTCCAGCATGGTCCAAAAATCTCGCAGACTGCCCGTTTTTTCGATCGTGTTGGGGTCAATGTAGTAGGTTCCAGCTTCAAAATTACCTATGATCTTCCAATCTGCATGCGCAGCTTGAAAACCGAACAAGGCAATTGCCACCACCAGCGATTTATGTAATAAGTGCATGCTCAAACTATAAATCAGGCCTGAGCGAAATACCATGAATTTTCGATACTTATCTGCTTTATGTTTACTTTGGGCCACGGCTCTGAGTTTGCAGGGGTGCGGGGTGGGGGGGGGCTCTGGCTCTCCTGTATCCACCCCTGTGAACGTAGAACCAGGTGTTTATCAAGGAACGCTGGGGTCTAAAGATTTCATCACCGTGCTCTCGCCTGCTTCATGGGGCAGTCAGTGGTATGGGTTGCACTACGCTTCAAGCAACACTTCAATTGAAGATCCCAATATTTACACCGGACAGCTTCAAGGTTTGAGTACGCGCACAGCAACTGCGCCTTTCCGCTACTTTCCCATCAACAGCAGTTACGCAAGCGTGTCCACTGGAACAGTGACCTTGACAGCGCCAGGATCCGGTTTACTCAGCGGTGATTTAGATTTAAGACCGGCAATCCCCATCGCGACTTTCAGTGCAACGCCGACGAGTGCGTTCACATTCAGTCGGGCCGCTGACTTGCAAGACATTGCCGGAAGTTGGACCGGCCGGCTGTCCTACGGTGCGGGCACCAACGGCGCGTTGACTTTTACCGTTGCTGCCGGCACGGGCAGAGTGTCTGAAGTGGTTTTTGGGGTGGACTGCAAGTGGACCGCACCCAATTTCCAAGTGACTGCGGATACTGCAGTTAATCTTTTCAGGCTCGACTTAACCATGTCACAAAGTACATCGTGTGACTTCAGTTTGAAGTCAATGACAGGCGTGGCATTTGTGTTCAATAGCCCCGTTGCTGGAAAAAAACGGCTCATTTGGGTCGCCACGACACCTACAGGCCAAGGCATGTCGTTCAAAGCCGACCGCTAAAACACACTCATCGGCCCATCTGCTCAAGTTTGTAGTCCTCGTGCCGATCATATAAACGCCTCTTTGTGTTTGGGTACTGCTGTGCCCAAGCCTTCGACCCCATTCAGGATAGAGATATGACAAGAATCATTGCAGAAGTTGTGCTGGTACTGGCCTTGCTAGGCGCCGGCTTCTTTGGCTGGACACAGCACAAAAGCGTGGGCAGCTCGACAGAACAAGTCACCGAACTGGAATCCAAAGCCAAAGCGGCCGAAGAAAAACTTGCCGCCACTGCAGAAGAGTTGACCAAGGTCCAAGCCGAAGCCAAAGAGCAAGCCGAAGCGGCCGCGCCTTTGAAGGGCAAGGCCCAGGAACTGGACGCTGTGAAAATGGCTTTTTCCAGTGGCGAGATCTTGAAAGATCTGGACGCCAATTACAGCAAGCAAAAAGGCCTGTCGACCGAGCGCCAATTGGGTTTGGCAGCGGTGCGTTTGTTGACCCTGGGCAGCAAAGACCCGAGCACGATTGCGGCATTTCGCAAAACGCTGGAGTTGACGGACTGGAAGGGCAAGTCCAAAGCCATTTGCGCGGCACAAAATGCCTTGGCTGCAGCGGGTGAAAAAGTCAGCGTCTTGTCTGAGTGCGAAGGCATCAGTGCCGTCAAAGAAGCGCCCGCCAAAGCGGGTGGCGATGAGCATGGCAAAGGTGATGCCAAGGATGCCCACGCCGCACCGCATTGGGATTACGAAGGCCCGATGGGTCCTGAGAACTGGGGCAAAGAATTCCCCACTTGCGCCAAAGGCAAATCACAGTCGCCGCTGGACATCAAAGGTCCATTTGAGAAGGTGAAAGTTTCGATTGCCACCGAATACAAAAATGGCCCTTTGAGAATTTTAAACAACGGTCATACCATTCAAGTCAACGTGGAGCCGGGTAGCAAGCTGCGCATTGACGGTGTGGCGTTTGACCTGCTGCAGTTCCACTTCCACAAGCCGAGCGAAGAATTGATGGACGGCAAACCGGCCGCGATGGTGATCCACTTTGTGCACAAGAACGCTGCCGGCCAATTAGCGGTGGTGGGTGTGTTGCTCAAAGAAGGCAATGAGAACCCTGGCATCAAAACCTTATGGGCCAATTTGCCAGCCAAAGAGGGCCCTGAAGTCATGCCTGAAAACGTGAGCTTCAATCCGAACAATTTGCTGCCGCGTGAAATGGACTTTTTCAGCTACGAGGGCTCGCTCACCACACCGCCGTGTACCGAAAAAGTGAAGTTCTTCATTCTCAAGTCGCAAGTCAATATTGCACGCGAGCAAGTCGGCGCCTTCCCGTTCAAGAAGAACGCCCGTCCGGTACAACCGCTCAATGAGCGCGTGATCCAGAGCAACTGATCCTCACGCGAATGAGGTCTTCCAAGCGGCGGATGTCTGTGATGCAGGCAGCCGCCGATTTGCTTTAGGGATTGCGTGTTAAGGCGTATGTGTGAGGGCGTAACGCGCATAACCAGCAGAGCGCAATTCACACGCAGGGCAGCTGCCGCAGCCATAACCCCAGTCATGGCGCTGCGAGCGATCGCCCAAGTAGCAGGTGTGGCTGTGCTCGACAATCAAGTCCACTAATTTTTGACCACCGTCGGTCTGGCCTGAAGCTTGGCCCAGGTCATAAGCCATTTGCCACGTTTGGGCTTTGTCGATCCACATCAAAGGGGTGTCGATGCGCAAACGCTTGTCCATGCCCAAGGACAGCGCCACTTGCATGGCTTTCATGGTGTCGTCGCGGCAGTCGGGGTAGCCCGAGTAATCGGTCTCGCACACGCCGGTGACGATCACATCCAAGCCCCGGCGATACGCCAG
>CAISPG010000106.1 GCA_903887325.1 uncultured Burkholderiales bacterium
ATTTAACCACATCAGTGGGCACAATTTATTCAGATCAAACCAGAACCAATATTGATGGTTAAAGCGATCAATATGGTGTTAAAAAAGAAAGCCAGAATGCCATGGGCCAGACCTGTGCGACGCATGCTTCCATTTGTAAAACTGACATCAGCCGTTTGAGCTGATGTGCCGATCACGCAAGAAAAATAGACAAAATCAAAGTAATCAGGCTTTGCTGTCCCAGGAAAGTGCAGGCCCGGATCGTGCTGGTGCGACAGAGAAAAATAATAGTCATGCGCGTAATGTTGAGCGAACATGACTTGTGTGAACAACCAACTTGTGAATACAGTGATACCTGCCAGCACAATATGTTCCCATTTCAATTGGCCGTGGATTTCTTTGGCGACAGAAAGAGAAATAATACTTGAAGTGATGCACGCCAAAGCTGAAATAAATACGAGAACCAGTACTGCCAATCGCCCAACATTCTGATCCATTGCTCTTTTTTGCATATGTTCTGGTGTTGCACCAAACATCATTTCCATTGATAGCGCTAAATAGCTAAATGAAAAAACATTCCAGCTGATGATCAAACGTGTTGTAAGCTGTTTGGCTAATTGATCTGGTAGAAATAAATAAGTACTTGCAGCTATGATCAGCGCCAATATCAGTCTGGGGCGAGATCGAATGGATTGAATCAGTTGTAAGAAAGTGCTTTTCGATTTCATAAGAAATACCATTGATTATTCTCCGCAACAGGTCTTAATTTGAAAACAACTGATCAATGGATTGAATCTTTAGGCCCTGGACTTATCACGGGCGCTGCAGATGATGATCCCAGCGGTATTGCCACATATTCACAAGCCGGCGCTCAATTCAGATTCGGTATGGTGTGGACACTATTATTGACCACGCCTTTGATGATAGGCATTCAAATGCTGTCTGCCCGCATCGGTTGGGTGACGGGTAAAGGGCTGGCTGCCAATATACGCTTGCTGTTTCCACGCTGGCTCACGGTCAGTCTGGTTGGATTGCTGGCCGTAGCAAATACCATCAATATTGCCGCTGATATTGGCGCCATGGGTGAGGCAGCAAGAATATTGTTGGGTGGACCATCCGCTTTGTATGTTGTCGGATTTGGCTTGGTATGTATTTCAGCGCAAGTATTTTTTTCTTATGAACGGACAGTGCGCTTATTGAAGTGGCTGACACTGGTATTGTTTTCATATGTGGCAGTTGTGCTCACAGTGCATGTTCCCTGGCGAACCGTGATGATCGAATCATTGGTACCTTGGTCTTTTTTGCCTGAGCACACATTGCTTAAAGACTATGCGGCCATGGTGGTGGCGGTTCTCGGAACAACCATCAGTCCTTATTTGTTTTTCTGGCAATCGGCACAAGAAGTAGAGGACAACAACAGGCGGCCGCATTCAGCGGAATTGCACCATCACCCTGAATATGTCAGAGAGCATTTGTCCCGCATCAAGCAAGATACTTTTATCGGCATGAGTTTTTCAAATCTGATTGCCTTGTGCATTGTGATTTCAACCGCAGTCACTTTGAACATGCAAGGCGTTAGCGGCATTGAAACCTCCGCACAGGCTGCACTTGCACTCAAGCCGGTAGCCGGTGAATTTGCATTTCTGGTTTTTTCTTTGGGCATCATAGGAACCGGCTTGCTTGCCGTGCCTGTGCTTGCAGGGTCAGCGGCCTATGCTGTGAGTGAATTGTTTGACTGGACCACGGGCTTGTCTCACCGGTTTAATGAAGCACGCGGTTTTTACATCATCATCATTGCCGCAACCGGCATCGGCTCGGTGTTGAGTTATTTTGAAATTGATCCTATTCAGACACTTGTCTGGAGTGCGATTGTCAATGGCGTGATTTCAGTGCCCATCATGGTGGCGATGATGCTGATCGGACAATCCGAAAAACTCATGGGGGCTTACACCATTACCTTGCGGCACAGGGTGTTCGGTTGGAGCGCTACCGGTTTGATGTTTTTCGCTGTGCTGGTGATGTTTTTGACCATGTGATACTTGGTGTGCTTGCACTTTCAGAGGTCTCATGCAGATGATCAGTAAGTCACTCAAATTTCTTCGGCTGGTATTTTTGGCGCTGCCCATTTTTTTGCTTGTCGTTTTTTTATGGGTTCAATGGCCTATGCGCGTGTTTGCCAGCGGCAACCCCAGGCTGATCAACGACATGGGGCAAATAGCATTTGCTTATTTTTGGGTGATGGCATTTGCAATCGCTTGTTTGTCGCAAAGTCATTTGCAAATTTCAAACAACGCCGCACCAACTAAGAAGGGGAGGCGAGCCTGGACAGGTTTTGTCTTGTCATTACCTTGGGCAATCTTTCTGGTTTACAGCGCCTGGCCTCTGTTGATCAATTCCTGGCATGAAAATGAAAAATTTCCAGACTCTTATTCACCCGGTTTTTATTTAATTAAATTGGCGCTTATTCTTCTTCCTGTTGGTTGGACACTATCCAATATTCTTTCAATCAATAAGGCTTACCGTGTTAAGCCCTGACATCACTCAGACCTTTGGCATTGGCATGCTCTTGTCAGTCAGTGCACTCACTGTGCTCAGTGGCTTAGCTGTCTGGGAAGTATTGGTCGCAGTCAGCACGGTGTTTGCTGTTTTCGGGCTTGTTACCGGGGTATTCAATTTACCGATTCTGGGCTTGTTGGCGTCTAGGTTGTCGGGCTTGCTGGAAAACGATTTACTGCAAGCGGTTCCTTTGTATGTTTTTTTCGGCATATTGCTGCAATACAGCGGACTGGCAAACGATATGCTGCATTTGCTCAAACGTATGTGTCAGCGCCTGTTGTTACCGCAAGAGCTTGCTGTCATGTTTTTTTCCGGTTTGATTTCGCCTATGAACGGATCGGTTGCCGCCACGGCGGGCTTGCTGAAAAGAACTTTGTCAGACAAACGCGCTGACCATGACAGTGCACAAGGCATCAGCCTGATCAGTTGTGCGGCCACGGTAGGCTTGGTTATTCCACCTTCTCTGGTGCTGATACTCATGGGGGACGCCATGATGCGCGCCCATACCGAAGCGTTCAACAGTGGTTTGTCCTCAGTCAGCAATCCGCATGTGATGAACACACAGGACATGTTTCATGCTGCTTTGCTGCCGGGTCTGGTTTTATTCATCTTGTGGGCAACCGTGGTTGCATGGAAATTCAAGCGCGTCTCTGCCTTGTCAATGGACAGATGTGTTGAAACTTCGTCGTTATTGAAAGCCTGGTTTGCTATCGCTTTGATCGTTTTGTTGCTGACTGGTGTTTTCAGCGGATGGTTGTATGCGGTTGAAGCAGCGGCCAGCGGCTGCCTGGTATTGGCTCTTTATGTCGTCTGGTTAATGCGCAACAACATGTCAGTCTGGTTGGATATTTTGCGCGATACATTTGCTTTCAGCGGTTCTTTGCTGACGCTGTTGATGGCGGCCACCACCTTCAGTCTGGTGTTCCGTTTGTATGAAACCGATCAACTCATCAACAACTGGATAGTGCATTCGCCCGCTGATACCTTGCATATTGCCGTGATTTTTGCAGGTGTGGCTTTGTGTGCCTGGATGATGGATGCATTTGAGTTGATATTTGTCATCATCCCCATCGTCAGTCCCGGTTTGATACTGCTCATGGGCGATGCCCAGCAGGTCGCTGTGTTGCTGTTGCTGGTGATTCAAATGAGTTTTTTGCTGCCACCTCTGGGTTACGCGGTCGTGATAGCGCGTCAGTCGGCAAGCTCTGTCACAACCCGGTTTTTGCTCAAAGCTTTACTTCCTTATCTTGCCGCGCTGTCCTTGGTTTTTATTGGGCTTCTATTTAATCCAGCTTGGATTCATCTGCTGGACAGCACGGTTTGACCACGGCCGCCCGCTTTCAGCTCTACTTCTTTAGGGTTTGAGCTGGTTGCCGTGAAGTTGAACTACCCAATCCGAGACAAACTTTGACATGGGATCCACAGCCAGCGGGTCGCGAATTTCGCCGGCCAGCACGTGCTGGCCTTTGCTTTGACTGTAAATCACGGCTTCTAGGGTTTTATCGGGAGAACCCAGTCTGGCGAAGGCTTGCTTGATTTGTTCGGGATCCACCGTCTGATCAGCGGCGCTGAAAAGCACCAGCACCGGTGTTTGGAAAGCCAACAAATCGCTGTCGCGTACTTTTTTCACCAAAGCCAGCATGGGAAAAATAGCTTGTGTCGGGTAGGACGTGGTCCAGGCCTGTGATTCACGCGGATCGGTTGGAGAGTAGTTGATGGTGTCGCCGGACACAGCACGCGCAATTTGGTGCCCCCAGTGGCCATTGACCAGTTCGGAGAGTTTGTTTTTCAATCCGAAGTTGGGCGAGATAAACACATGGGCGCTGACCTTGGAGGCATCAGGGCTTGTGCCCAGCCAAGTCGCCAAAGTGGCGCCGGTTGAGCAACTGATGACCAGCACTTTGTCGCCCAAAGCTTCGCCGATACGCACAGCTTCCAGCGTGTCAGCCAGCCACTCTTGCGCGCTCGCGCGACCCATGGCCTCACCCGGCAGTCCGTGACCGCTGAGCCGGGTGTAAAAAAGATTGGCACCTAATGCCTTGGCGACTTCATCTGCCACCGGCGCAGTTTCCATGCGGCTTGCTGAAAAACCGTGGATATAGACCACCGACCAAGGCGTGCGTTTTTTCTCATGGCCGGCCCAGACTATGCCTTTGGCAGTGCCGGGGCGCAGGTCTGGAATTAAGGCTTCGCTGTTTGCCAGCCAGCCGTCAAGTTCATTCAAAGCAGTCGGTGCAGGTGCGCGTTGGGTGGGTGTGTCCGGGCCGAAGTCATTCACCGGACCCAGCAGAAAAACCGATACCAACAGCACAGTCAATGCGGCCAAAGACTTCCACAGCCAGTGGCCTGCTTGTGAAGACCGGCGTTTCAACATGATCGACTTGCCAGCGCTTACAGGTGCTTAAAGTCGGCAGGGCGCTTGTTGACAAACGCGTCCATGCCTTCTTTTTGATCTTGTGTCGCAAACAAGGCGTGAAAGATGCGGCGCTCAAACATCACGCCATCACTCAAACCGCTCTCGAACGACCGGTTGACAGATTCTTTGGCAGCCATCACCGCAATTTGTGAGTAGCTGCAAATCATCAAAGCCGCTGCCAGCGTTTCTTCCATCAGCTTATTCAGTGGCACGATGCGGCTGACCAGACCGGCGCGTTCGGCTTCGTCAGCGTTCATCATGCGACCGGTCAACACAAGGTCCATGGCCTTGGATTTGCCCACCGAACGTGGCAAGCGCTGTGTGCCTCCGGCTCCGGGGATGATGCCGAGTTTGATTTCGGGTTGACCAAAGCGTGCGTTATCAGCTGCAATGATGAAGTCGCACATCATGGCCAGCTCGCAGCCGCCACCCAGTGCAAAACCGCTGACCGCTGCTATCACCGGTTTGCGTATGCCGCGTATGGTTTCCCAGTGTTTGGTGATGTAGTCGTTTTTGTAGACGTCGGCAAAACTGTAAGTTGCCATGGCACCGATGTCGGCACCTGCCGCAAATGCTTTTTCGCTGCCGGTGATGATGATGCAACCAATCGCTGCATCTGCATCGAAGTGTGTCAATGCAGCGCCAAGTTCAACCATCAAATCGGGACTGAGTGCATTCAATTGTTTGGGGCGGTTGAGTGTGATCACGCCGACCTTGTCCGCTTCGGTGTGCACATTGATGAATTGGTAAGACATGAGAGGGTCCGTTCGAGTCAGTGAATGCGGTCAACTATACCCAAGGAAAGCCCAACCGCCTCGGTGTTAAATTACTTCAAAAGGAGACAGGCATGAGCGACACCACCGTTTTGTATCAAGTCCACGGAGCCGTGGCCATAGTCACATTGAACCGACCGCAGGCTCTCAACAGTTTCACGCGAAAAATGCACCATGATTTGTGGGCCGCGCTGGACCAGGCCGAAGCCGATGCCAATATCCGCGCCTTGGTGATCACCGGAGCCGGCCGCGGTTTTTGCGCCGGTGCCGATTTGTCTGAATTTGATTTCGCCGAAGGCCCTGATCTGGTCGAGCGCGCCGACCCCGGGCCCGTGATTGATCAGGCTTTCAATCCGACCACGCGCCGTTTGCAGCAGTTGCGCATGCCGACGATTGCAGCAGTCAACGGTGTGGCCGCCGGTGCAGGCGCATCTTTGGTGATGACTTGCGATATTGCGATTGCCGCGCCCGGTGCCAGCTTCATTCAAGCGTTCAGCAAAATCGGTTTGATACCGGACGCAGGCAGCAGTTGGTTTTTGGTTGAACGCCTCGGCTTGGCACGCGCCATGGCGCTGGCCATGACCGGCGACAAATTACCAGCGGCGCTTGCCAAAGAATGGGGATTGATCTGGGACGTAGCTGACGACTGCATGGCTGCATCCATGGCCATGGCCCACAAACTCGCGGCCATGCCTACCAAGGCTTTGGTGGCCACCCGGGCGCTGTTGCGCGAAGCCGGTGCCCGCAGCCTGAACCAGCAACTCGATGCAGAACGCGACGCCCAGTCAGCGATGGGAAGAACCCATGACTACATTGAAGGTGTGACCGCGTTTTTGCAAAAACGTCCGGCTCAATTCACCGGTCAATAAACCATGAACACCACGGTCACACCCGAGGCGCTCGCCGCCAAGGTCGGCGAAACCATGTTTGCAGTGGATGTTGCTTCCAAAGACACCATGGGCATGGAGTTGCTCCTGTGTGCGCCGGGTCATGCACGCATGCGCATGCAGGTGCGGGCGTTTCATTTGAACGGCCACGGCATTTGCCACGGCGGTTTTATTTTCACGTTGGCAGATTCCACATTCGCGTTTGCTTGCAACAGCCACAACAACAATGCCGTGGCAGCATCAGCCAGCATTGAATTTTTAAAGCCGGCGCAACTCGGCGACGTGCTGACCAGCACCGGCGTGGAACAGGTGCTCGCCGGTCGCCACGGCGTATATGACATGACGGTACGCAACCAGCGCGATGAAGTGATTGCTGTGTTCAGAGGCAAAAGCGCACAAATCGCAGGAACGGTGGTGAACACATGAACACAGCATTTTCACTAGAGCCGATTGAAAAAGCCAGTGTGGATGAACTGCGTGCCTTGCAATTGCAACGCCTGAAGTCGACCTTGATACACGCGTATGCGAATTCACCTGTCTACCGCGCCAAGTTGGATGCAGCAGGTGTGCATCCCCATGATTGCAAAAGCCTTGCCGATCTGGCGACATTCCCGTTCACCACCAAAGCCGATTTGCGCGACAGCTATCCGTTCGGCATGTTTGCCGTGCCGCGTGAGCGATTGGCGCGTATACACGCGTCGAGTGGCACCACCGGCAAACCAACCGTGGTCGGCTACACCTTGAACGACATTGACACCTGGTCGCATTGCGTGGCGCGCAGCATTCGTGCCGCCGGTGCGCGCCCCGGCGACACGGTACACATCAGCTACGGTTACGGTTTGTTCACCGGTGGTTTAGGCGCGCATTACGGTGCGGAGAAATTGGGCCTGACCGTGGTGCCCTTCGGCGGTGGTCAAACTGAAAAACAAGTGCAATTGATCAACGACTTTCGCCCCGACATCATCATGGTCACGCCCAGCTATATGCTGGCTTTAGCTGATGAGTTTGAACGTCAGGGTTTGTCGGCGCGTGAATGCAGCCTGCGTTTGGGTATCTTCGGTGCCGAGCCGTGGACCAATGACATGCGATTGAATATCGAACAACGCATGGGCATAGATGCTGTTGATATTTACGGTTTGTCCGAGGTCATCGGTCCCGGCGTGGCCAGCGAGTGCGTGGAAACCAAGGACGGCCCGACCATCTGGGAAGACCATTTTTTTCCTGAAATCATCGACCCCGACACCGGTGAACCGGTGGCCGACGGTGAGTTAGGCGAACTGGTATTCACCAGCCTGACCAAAGAAGCCATGCCTATCATCCGCTACCGCACGCGCGACCTCACACGTTTGTTGCCGGGCACGGCGCGCACCATGCGGCGCATGGAAAAAATCACCGGCCGCAGCGACGACATGATGATTGTGCGAGGCGTCAATGTGTTTCCGACACAAATTGAAGAATTGATACTGCGCCAGCCCGCTTTGAGCGCGCATTACCAGTGCGTTCTGTCCAAAGAAGGACCGTTAGACAATTTGATGGTGAAGGTGGAAACCCGTGTCGGTTTGAGCCCGCACTCACCCGAAGCGCATGCCGCTGCACAAGCGCTGGTGCACGATGCCAAGGCTTACATAGGCACCAGTTTGAGTGTGGAATTGTGCGCGCAAGCGTCGATTGAACGCAGCCAGGGCAAGGCCAAACGCGTGGTCGATTTACGCAAAGCCTGATTCAGTTCAAAGCGCAGATTTACCAGCCAGCCACTGACCGACTTTGCCCGGGTCTTTGATGCCGAGTCGCCATACCGCCTGTGTTTTCACGGGCAGGCGCACCGGTAATTCCAGCAGTTGCCCGTCTCGCGCCACCAGTGCAGTGAAAGTTTTGTGTTTACCCAGCAAGCCCGGCAATTGGTCAATGCGCTTGATGCGCCAGGCGCTTGCAGTGGCGCTCCCCGCCGCACCTACCGTCACGCCCAGCCATTCGTCGCCCGGCGCGAAACCCGCAGCTTCGCTGGCGCTGCTGTTAAGCACAGTTTGTACTTGCACCGCATGGTTTTCCTGCACGCGCAAACCGAGTTGCTGGGTTAACGGCTGCTTGTCTTCGACGATGTCCACGCCTTGAGCCGTCAACAATTCGCGCAAGGGCAGGTCAGCCGTGCCATGCACCCAGGCCTTGAGATCGCGTTGCCAGCTGCGACCGGTGATGTCTTTCAACACCTGCAATACATCGCTTTCCTGCATAGGCCCGGCTTTGCAGCGCTTCCACAAACCGCGCATGACTTCGTCCAGACTGTGTCCGGATTGACGCAATGACAAATCCAGACACACACCGACCAGTGAGCCTTTGGCGTAATAGCTGATAGACAGATTCGGGCTGTTGGCGTCCGGGCGATACAGTTTGGTCCAGGCTTCAAAGCTGGCTTGGGCCACGCTGTGCTTTTTGCGCCCCGGTGTTTGCAATACGCTGTTGATGGTTTTGCCCAGCAGCTTCAAATACACCGCAGGTGAAATTAACTCAGCGCGGCACAGCAGCACATCGTCGTAATAACTGGTGAATCCCTCGAAGAACCACAGCAGATCGGTGTAGTTTTCCTGCGTGTAGTCGTAACTTGCCAATGACACAGGGCGCAAGCGTTTGACGTTCCAGGTGTGGAAATACTCATGGCTGATCAGGCCCAGCAGACTGACATAACCATCACTGTTGGCAAGCTGATCCACACGCGGCAGATCTTCGCGCTTGCACATCAAAGCCGTGCTGTGTTGGTGTTCCAGACCACCATAGCCGTCAGCCACCGCATTGATGAGGAACACATAACGGTCGTGCACCGCTTTGCCTTTGCCGTGCCAGAAATGGATTTCAGTTTCGCAAATGCGCTGCATGTCTTTGAGCAAACGGGTTCCATCGAATGACGGCGCAGCACCCGTGACCACCACCGTATGCGGCACGCCTTTGGCTAGAAAACTGCCCGACCAGAAATCGGCCATTTCCACCGGCGAGTCAGCCAGTTCGTCATAGTCGGCAGCTTGGTAAAGGCCAAAGCCGTTGGCGCTGGTTTTCACGGGTTTCAATGCGGTAGCCAAACGCCAGTGCGCGCAGTTGTCCGGCTGAGAGATTTGCAATGTGTGTGCATGCTGCTCGTGGCCGACGGCGATCAAACACAGACTGGTCGGGTTGAAAAAACCACGCAAAGCATCCAGCCAAGCAGTGCGCACCGAGGCGTCGTAGGCATGCACCTGGTAGTGAACTATCAAAGCCTGTGCTTCATCTGCTTGCACTTGCCAGGTGGCTTTGGCGGTTTGCATCACCGTGCATTCGCGGCCCTGCTGATTGGCTTTGACAAAGCTCAGTTGCTTGGAAAATTCACGCACCATGTAGCTGCCCGGAATCCACACAGGCAATTGCAGCAATTGCAAAGCATGCGGTTTGGAGATGGTCAGCGTGACCTGCCACAGGTGTGCATGCAGGTCCAGCACTTCAACCTGGTAATGCACATTCGCGGCACTTGGTTTCATGCTTATTTGCCCAGCATTTTTTCGATTTGAGCGAGTTCAATGGCACCGGGTACGCGCGTGCCGTCAGTGAAGACCAAAGTAGGCGTGCCGGTGATTTTCATTTTCTGGCCGAACTCGGTATTGCGTTTCAAAGCCGCCGTGTCGCAGGTGGAAGAGGCCGGTGACTGGTCGCGCACCATCCAGTCAAGCCAGCTTTTGCCGGGTTCTTTGGCGCACCAAATGGATTTGGATTTCTCCACTGAATCTTTGCCCAGAATAGGGTACAAAAACAAATAGACCGTGATGTTGTCGGCCTTGGCCAGTTCGCGCTCGAAGCGTTTGCAGTAGCCGCAGTTCGGGTCTTCAAACACCGCCAGTTTGCGCTCGCCATTACCACGCACAATCGTGATGGCGTCTTTGAGGGGCAGGGTTTTGAAATCGATGGCGGTGATTTTCTGCACCCGCTCGTCGGTCAGGTTGCGCTGCGATTTGGTGTCTATCAACTGACCTTGCAACAAATAACTGCCGCTGGCGTCGGTGTAATAAATCTCGGTGCCGTCCACCCGCAATTCAAACAAACCCGCTATGGGTGTGCGTCTGATCTCGTCAATCGGTTGAATATGCGGCATGCGTTCTTTGAGGTTTTTGCGGATCAAGGCTTCCTCGCCTTGGGCAAACACCGCGCTTGCGCTTAATAGCGATCCACACAAAACGGCGAAAGACATAAGCCGATGGCTTGAAAAGTTAAACATAAATTTCCCTATTGAATTCAATGCATGGCTTGCTGCACCGTCCATTGCTTGAGAGGTGTGAGCTGGTTGAAACTGTTCAAGCCCCAATTGCGTAGGGTTTGCACAGCGGCATTCGGGTGATTAAACAAACGTTGCAAACCGTCGCAGGCCAACCAGGTGGCCTGCAAACCGGCTTTGCGCGCACGCTCGTAGCGGCGCAGCAAAAACCGGTCGTCGACGCCGCGCCAATACGCAGTGGTTTCGCGTTCTTTCAAAACCGCAGCCAGTTCGCTGACATCGGCCAGGCCCAGGTTCAGGCCCAGACCGGCAAGTGGATGAATGCTGTGTGCGGCATCTCCGGCCAGCACCCAAGCGCTGCCATCGGCAAAGCGCCCGCTCCAGTGCGATGCTTTGGCCAGTTGCAAGGGCCACACCTGTGCGGCATGGGTGGTGTGCAGTTCGCCCAGCGTCTGGCGGCTGGCTTGGGTGAGTGCCTCAGACAGTTGTTCGGGCGAGGCGTGATGCAATTCCAGCGCGCGCGCAGATGGCATGGACCAAACCACCGCGGCTTCGTCGCCAGAGCTGCCACCCAGCGGCAACAGCGCCAGTATGTCGAGTTCCTGACCGTGTTGATTGAACCATTGCAGCGCCTGCTGGCGGTGCGGTTTGGCGCAACGCACCCGCGTAGCCAGCGCGTGTTGCGCATAAGGCAAGGTGTCGTAGGCCACGCCCAGGTCCTGGCGCGTGCTGCTGTGGCGGCCTTCGCAGACCACGGTCAGTTTGGCTTTGGCGGGAGCGTCTATGCGCTGAATGGCGGGTTGAAAAGAAATGGCGTCGGCCAGCAATTGTTCCAGCGCGGGCACATCGACTATATGGGTCAGACCGTTGAAAGACGGGGATTGAAACTGCACCTGCCCGCCGGCATCGCCCCAGACTTGCATGGATTGCACCGGCGTGGCGTGCAAGCCGTCGGGCCAGCAGCGCAACTCGGACAACAGTTCGCGCGAACCTGAGTTCAATGCAAAAGCCCGCACGTCATTGGCCTGCGAAGGATGGCCGACCAGGGCAATCCGCAGACGCTGGCGCGCCAGCAACAAAGCCAGTGTGCTGCCGACGATGCCGCTGCCGCGAATGCAAATATCAAAGGAAGAAGACATTCAAACCATTGTAGGAGTTGGCTGGCCGTAGAATTTCAGGCTTTGCGCACAACCC
This sequence comes from uncultured Burkholderiales bacterium, assembly GCA_903887325.1. Lineage (GTDB taxonomy): Bacteria > Pseudomonadota > Gammaproteobacteria > Burkholderiales > Burkholderiaceae_C > Limnohabitans. The sequence continues at coordinate 12,037 of CAISPG010000106.1, forward strand.
TAGCTTGCGCATTAGCTTTCCAAGGAATCAGCCATGAGTTTGAAATGCGGCATCGTGGGCTTGCCCAACGTCGGCAAGTCCACCCTGTTCAACGCCCTGACCAAAGCGGGCATTGCGGCTGAAAACTACCCGTTTTGCACCATAGAGCCTAATGTCGGCGTGGTAGAGGTGCCGGACCTGCGCCTGGACCAACTCTCCGAGATCGTCAAACCCGAGCGCGTCGTCCCGGCTATCGTCGAGTTTGTCGACATCGCCGGCTTGGTTGCAGGTGCCAGCACCGGCGAAGGCTTGGGCAACCAGTTTTTAGCGCATATCCGCGAAACCGATGCGATTGTGAATGTGGTGCGATGCTTTGAAGACGACAACGTGATTCACGTGGCCGGCAAGGTAGACCCGATTTCAGACATTGAAGTGATTCAAACCGAGTTGTGTCTGGCCGACTTGAGCAGCGTGGAAAAAGCATTACACCGTCACCAGAAAACCGCGCGCTCCGGCGACAAAGAGGCCGCCAAACTCGTGGCTATTTTGGAGCGTTGCCAGACCGCGTTGAATGACACCAAGCCGGTGCGAACGATTGATTTCAGCAAAGAAGAAAAACTCGCGGTCAAACAGTTTTTCCTGATCACGGCCAAGCCTGCGATGTTTGTTGCCAACGTGGCCGAAGACGGTTTCGAGAACAACCCCATGTTGGATCGCCTGACCCAATTTGCGCATGCTCAGCATGCACCGGTGGTTGCCATCAGTGCCAAGCTAGAAGCTGAAATGAGCGAGATGGGCGACGAAGACCGCGACATGTTTTTGGCCGAACTCGGTCAAACTGAACCTGGCTTGAACCGTTTGATTCGCTCGGCTTACACCTTGCTGGGTTTACAAACTTACTTCACCGCAGGCGTGAAAGAAGTGCGCGCCTGGACGATTCGCGTGGGCGACACCGGCCCGCAAGCCGCAGGCGTTATTCACACCGATTTTGAAAAGGGCTATATCCGCGCCCAGACGATTGCGTTCGATGACTTCATTCAGTACAAGGGCGAGCAAGGTGCCAAAGACGCGGGCAAGATGCGGGCTGAGGGCAAGGAATACGTGGTGAAAGACGGCGATGTGATGAACTTCTTGTTCAGTTCGTAAACAGTAAGAAATAAATTTTGAAGGTATTTATCAGTCCTCTGGCGTGGAAAAACCAGGTGGCATTCATAAATTTGTAATATTAAAAGTTTAAATTAAATTCAATCTATAAACCAAAGAGGTTGAAATGTTGAATTTGAAAAATCAGAAAACTTTTGCTTTCTCCACAATTTTCACAGCGGTGGTGTTCGTGGTGGCAGCCTGTGCAGGTGGCGGTGGCAGTACTGGGAATTTGACTGTTCAAGGTGTTGCTGCTACCGGTGCTGCCATGGCGAAGGCCAGTGTTTCGTTGAAATGCGCCGACGGTGGTACCGGCAGCACAGTCACTGATGTGAATGGAAATTACGCTGTACGTTTCAATGGTCAATTGCCTTGCATTATTGAAGCAACTGCAAGTGACAAGTCAGTCATTTACCATTCGGTAGCAACCGGATCTGGTAATACGGCAACTGCCAATATCACCCCATTGACAGAGGCTTTGGTCACGCAAATCAGCAGCGACCCCGGCACTTATTTCACAAGCTTTGATTCAACAGCCGCCAAAAAATTAACCAGCAGTGTGTTGTCAGATTCTCAGAACAAAGTACTTCAAAACTTGAAGGACAACGGGGCCGCTGATGCTGATTTACCGACGGACATCATTGGCAGCAAATTGGTTGCTGGTGCCGCAGATAACACCTATGACAAGTTGCTTGACACCATCGGTTCAAAAACCTATGACGTCAAGATCATTGCCATGAATGATTTTCATGGCAATATTAAAGCCCCAGCTCAAACGAATGGTGGTCAAGTGACATTGCCTGACGGTGGTTCGGGGGTAAAGGTAAACGTTGGTGGTGCAGCTTATGTGGCTACAGCGATCAAGTCGCTCAAAGATTCTGCAAAGAATAACGTAGTAGTTGGCGCTGGAGATTTGACAGGCGCCTCACCCTTTGCTTCTTCCATCACCCATGATGAAGCCACTGTTGATGTGCTCAATCAAATGGGTGTAGATGTCACCTCAGTGGGCAACCATGAATTCGATTACGGCAAAGCCGAATTGCTGCGAAAACAAAATGGCGGCTGTTATCCGGCTTCTGGCGACCTAGGCAAAGTAGGTGTTGATACTTGCTTCATGGACTCATCCACCGGGACTTACTCTGCTAATGGTGCATCCTTTTCCGGCGCGAAATACAAATACTTGTCTGCCAATGTTGTAGACAAAACCACCTCCAAAACACTGTTTCCGGCTACTTACATCAAGCGCTTTGGCCCTGTTTCTGTCGGCTTTATCGGACTGACACTCAAAGGGACCACGCAACTGGTCTCAGCTAATGGCATTTCCGATTTGACTTTCAATGATGAAATTGAAACCATCAACAGCTACGCCAAATCGCTTAAGTCCAGTGGCGTTCAAGCCGTGGTGGTGTTAATACACCAAGGTGGTACTTCCACTGCCACAACGGTGAATGACAAAACATGCCCGGTCAGCTTTGGCGACTTACAAACTATTTTGGATGGCATCAGCGCAGATATTGATGTGGTGGTCAGCGGGCACAGTCATCAGGAATACGTGTGCACAGTCACTGGTAAAGCCAGCAAAAAAGATTACCTGGTAACCCAAACTGGCTTTTACGGTGGCGCTATCACTGACATCAGTTTGAAAATTCATCCCAAAGTCGGGGTGACTTCGAAGTCTGCTAACACGGTACCTGTGATTCAAGCTGATACCAATGCTGGAGTGACCATTCCGCAAGGTTTCAAGACTTTTTCTAAAGACGCAACGGTTGATACTTTGGTTACTAATTACGTGTCTGTCTCAACTACCTTGGCTAGCAAGCAAGTGGGAACTATTAGCGCTAATTTATCGCGTGCTTTGTTCACAGGAACAACCAACCGCGACGAATCTGCCGAGGGTGCTATGGGCGGAGTCATGGCTGATGCTTATTTATACGGTACTCCCGGCGGAGCAGATTTTGCAGTGCTTAACCCCGGAGGAGTTCGGTCGGACCTGACCTGCGCCAGTGGTGTTAATCCACCTTGTCCAGTGACCTACAGTCAAGTCAATACGGTTGCGCCGTTTGCCAACACACTGGTCAAAGTCAACCTGACAGGCGCACAAATCATCCGTTTGCTGGAACAGCAATGGGAAGCGTCTAATTGCACTGGTGGCACCGCCAAATACAACCCGAACACTTTCCAATACGGACGCCTGCTACAGGTTTCCAAAGAACTCACCTACTCCTTTGATAACAATGTAAATGGTTGGCCAACTGGTAATACGCCTAGCAATTGCGCGGCCGCTGGTAGCGGTAGCCGAGTGATAGTTTCAACTGTCAAGGTAAACGGTGTGAATCTGGATTTGAGCAAAACATATACCGTAGTGACAAACAGTTTCCTGGCACTTGGGTCAGGTGGCGATAATTTCACTGTGATGGCAACATATGGAAAAAATGTCATTGATACCAAGGTTCTTGATCTCGATGCAATGATTTCCTATCTCAGAGAAAAGTCACCCGTGGCTGTTCCTACGCCTCGCATCACCCGTGTGAATTGATGCGCTTGAATCTGCACTTGCCCCTCAGAATCGTTCTGGGGGGTATTTTTCTTTGTTTGACTTGTCTGCCTTGCCTGTCTTTAACGCAGCAGCAAATGCAAGTGGTGCAGTCTGCTGCCCAAGACGCCAGACAGCTTTGCCTGAAAGCCATGCACCATGACACTGACGGTTTTGTCATCTGTGTGGACCAAATGTTGGCACGTCCTGGAAATTCAGTTGAACATCAGCTTGGGTTTGCTTATATGGGTCTAGTCGGCTGCCTGTCTGCCGCTCGTATATCAACCCTGCATTCGGATGTCTGTAGCAGGGATTACCTTCAAATTTCTGATCATTTAGCTAAAAAGCTCAAAGTCAAAGATGCTCAGATATGCCCTGTAATACCAGGCGACTGTGCAATAAGGTTATCGCAAATCAAGGACATGCGATCGCGTCTTTTTCAGACGAATAGCCTGACATTTGCCATGCGTCTGGCACAAATCAAGGCTGTGGGACCCGCTATGAAGGACATTAAGCACTGATGGCCTATGCTGGTCTAAACCTGCCTTTATGACAAAGTCAGGGGTTTAGCTTATCCAAGCCATCAACCACTGCCAGCCGAACACCAGCACGCCATAGCGAATTGCCTTGCCTATGGCCATATAGACAGTGCATGGCAACAAGGGCAGACGCAAATAACCGGCCACCATACACAAGGGGTCGCCAATGATGGGCAGCCAAGCGCCCAGACAGGCAACTGGGCCTACGCGCTCTAGCCAACGCAGTGCGCGCATGTGGTGTGTGACTTTGTCTTGATGCAGGTATTGCGCCATCCACCGCTCTGCACCCAAGCCCATCCACCAGCCGACCACGCCGCCCAGTGTGTTGCCTACAGTGGCGACGATGAGCGCAGGCCACAGCAGTTCAGGATTGAGTGCAATCAAACCCAGCAGCAAAGGCTCTGAACCCAAAGGAATCAGTGTGGCGGCCAGCAAGGATGCGACAAACAAAACAGCCAATTCATACTCCGGCTGCGACAAGTTTGTCAACAGGGTTTGAAAAAAATTCTCCATGTGAAGCAGTGTAAGTGTTGCCTGGCGCAATAAAACACACACGAAAACACACACAAGTACAGAAAAAAATTTGATAAGAAATCAGTCACACAAAAGCAGATACACACCGCTAGAATCGTGCCTCCTTTTTAAGCACACCTTTTGTTACTGCATGCGCATTGCTTCCTTTGAATTAGCCCACAACGTGTTTGTCGCCCCCATGGCCGGTGTGACGGACAGGCCGTTTCGCATGTTGTGCAAGCAGCTGGGCGCGGCGTATGCGGTCAGCGAAATGGTGACCTCGCGCAAAGACCTGTGGGACAGTTTGAAGACCTCGCGTCGCGCCAACCACGACGGCGAAGCCGGTCCCATCGCGGTGCAGATCGCTGGCACAGATGCCGACATGATGGCCGAGGCGGCGGTCTACAACATACAGCGTGGCGCGCAAATCATCGACATCAACATGGGCTGCCCGGCCAAAAAGGTGTGCAACAAATGGGCCGGTTCTGCGTTGATGCAGGATGAATCTTTGGCCATATCGATTGTTCAGGCGGTGGTAGATGCAGCCACGCCTTTCGGTGTGCCCGTCACTTTGAAAATGCGCACCGGCTGGCGCGCCGATCAGCGCAACGTCGTCACCTTGGCCAAACAAGCCGAATCCGCCGGTGTGCAAATGATCACAGTACACGGCCGCACTCGCGAGCAAGGCTACAGCGGTCAGGCCGAGTACGACAGCATCGCGCTGGTAAAGGCGGCGGTCGGCGTGCCTGTGGTGGCCAATGGCGACATCGACTCCCCGCAAAAAGCAAAGCAGGTGTTGAAATACACAGGTGCTGATGCGGTCATGATCGGTCGCGCAGCGCAGGGCAGGCCTTGGATATTTCGCGAGATACAGCACTTTCTGGCGCACGGCACGCTGTTGGCACCACCGCTGGTTGCCGAGGTGCAGCGCTTGCTGTTACACCATTTGCAAGACCATTACAGCTTGTATGGCCGCCACATCGGCGTGCGCAGCGCGCGCAAGCACATAGGCTGGTACACACACGGATTGCCTGAGGCTCAAGCTTTCAGACAAACCATGAATGCGATTGACGACTGCGACCGCCAGCTGGCGGTGGTGGCCGATTACTTTGAACGGCTGGGGCAACACTCAGACCGTTTGCACTACACAACATCAGTACCTGTTCTGGAGACACAAGCATGAGCAAAAAACAAATTGAAGAGGTGGTGCGCCACAGTCTTGAGGCTTACTTCAAGGATTTGCGCGGTGCCGAACCCGATCAATTGCACGACATGATGATTCAAGTCATGGAAAAACCTTTGCTGGATGTGGTCATGAAACACGCAGACGGCAACCAATCGCGCGCCGCTACTTGGCTGGGGCTGAACCGCAATACCTTGCGCAAAAAACTCACCGACCACAAATTACTTTGATTTTTTCTTCACCGGCTGAGCAGCTCATTAGAAAGTAGTACCCATGAATGCATTGATTTCCGTGTCCGACAAGACCGGTGTTGTGGAACTCGCCCAAGCGCTGCACGAATTAGGCGTTAACTTGATTTCCACCGGTGGCACGGCGCAATTGCTGGCCGCCCAAGGTTTGCCGGTGCGCGAGGTCGCCGACCTGACCGGTTTTCCTGAAATGCTCGATGGCCGTGTTAAAACCCTGCATCCCAAGGTGCACGGCGGCTTGCTGGCGCGGCGCGATCTGCCTGCCCACATGCAAGCCTTGCAAGACCACGGCATCGACACTATCGACTTGCTGGTGGTCAACCTCTATCCGTTTGAGGCCACGGTGGCCATGCCCGATTGCACGCTGGACGACGCGATTGAAAACATAGACATAGGCGGTCCGGCCATGGTGCGCAGCGCCGCTAAAAACTGGAAGCATGTGGCGGTGTTGACCGATGCGTCTCAATACCAGGCTGTCATAGACGAATGGCGCGAACACAAGAGCTTGAGCGAGGGCAAACGCTTCAAACTGGCGGTGGCCGCGTTCAACCGCATCAGCATGTACGACGGCGCCATCAGCGACTATTTGTCTTCGCTGGATCTGGCCACCGAACAGCGCAGCCTGTTTCCGGCGCAGGCCAATGGCCGCTTCGTCAAATTGCAGGACTTGCGTTACGGCGAGAACCCGCACCAGTTGGCAGCGTTTTACCGGGATGCCGACCCCGCGCCCGGTTCGCTGGTGACGGCGCGTCAGTTACAGGGCAAAGAACTGTCATACAACAACATCGCTGACGCGGACGCGGCATGGGAATGCGTCAAGAGTTTTGACACACCGGCTTGCGTCATCGTCAAACACGCCAACCCTTGCGGTGTGGCGGTGGCTGAGGACGCGTTGTCCGCTTACAAAAAGGCTTACCAGACCGACCCGACATCGGCGTTCGGCGGCATCATCGCTTTCAATTGCCCGGTCGATTTGGCCACCGTGCAAGCGCTGGGCCAGCAGTTTGTCGAGGTGTTGATTGCGCCGTCTTTCATGGGCGACGCCTTGGTGCAATTGCAAGCCAAGGCCAATGTGCGCGTGTTGCAAATCGCGCTGCCGCCGGGCGGTGACACGCCCTGGGCAAAGGGTTTGAATTTGCTGGATGTGAAGCGCGTGGGTTCAGGCTTGCTCATGCAAACCGCTGACAACCACGAACTGGCGCTGGCCGACATGCAAGTGGTGACCACCAAGCAACCCAGCCCCGCGCAAATGCAAGACCTGTTGTTCGCGTGGAAAGTGGCTAAGTTCGTCAAGAGCAACGCGATTGTGTTTTGCGCCGACGGCATGACGATGGGCGTGGGCGCGGGACAGATGAGCCGCTTGGATTCCGCGCGGATTGCCGCCATCAAGGCCGGACACGCCAAGCTGAGTTTGCAAAACACGGTGGTTGCCAGTGATGCGTTTTTCCCGTTCCGCGATGGGCTAGACGTGGTGGTGGACGAGGGCGCGACTTGCGTGATTCAACCCGGCGGTTCGATGCGCGATCAGGAAGTGATTGACGCGGCGAATGAACGTGGCGTGGCCATGGTGTTCACGGGCGTGAGGCATTTCAGGCATTGAGGGTTGACTGCGTTGGCTGAACTTCTTCAATCAAATAGTGTTGGGGAAATTGGGGTCAGGTTCCAATTAATTGACCCCAATTTCATTGGAGAATTAATTGGAACCTGACCCCAATTTCGCCAATTTCCCACGTATCCAACACTGTATGCGGATGAATTTGTGTAATTTTTAAATTCAACTTTAAAATTGCACAAATGATTCCCCGCGCCGCTACCCCCACCCTAGAACGCCTGGCCAAAGGCTTCCCCGTGATCGTCATCTCTGGGCCAAGGCAGTCGGGCAAAACCACGCTGGCCAAGTCGGTGTTCAGCCACAAAACCTATGTGTCTTTGGAGAACCCCGACGAGCGAGCCTTCGCCCTGGAAGACCCCAAGCGCTTTTTGCAACGCTTTTCCGATGGCGCGGTGCTCGACGAGGTGCAGCGCTGCCCCGAGTTGCTGTCTTGGCTGCAAGGCCTGGTGGACGAGCGCGGCATCATGGGCGACTTTGTGCTCACCGGTTCGGCGCAGTTTGACTTGATGGCGGGCGTCACGCAGTCATTGGCGGGTCGCGCTGCCCGTGTGGAGTTACTTCCCTTAAGCGCCTCTGAATTGGCTGCCGCTCACCAATTGCCCGAAGACTTGAACACTGCTTTGTTCCAAGGCGGCTACCCCGCGCTGTACGACCGCAAGCTGACGCCGCAAGACTGGTTTGCCAATTACATCGCCACGTATTTAGAGCGGGATGTGCGCCAACTGATCACGGTGCGCGATTTGTCGCAGTTTCAGACCTTCGTGAAGATGTGCGCTGCCCGCAGCGGCCAGTTGCTCAACCTGACGTCGCTGGGCGCAGATTGCGGCGTCTCGTCGGTCACTGCCAAGCATTGGCTGTCGGTGCTGGAAGCCAGCTACATCGTCACGCTGCTGCAACCGCACCACCGCAATTTCGGCAAGCGGCTGGTGAAAGCGCCCAAGCTGTATTTTTGCGATGTGGGCCTAGCCGCTTGGCTGTTGGGCATTCGCGATGTTTCTACTTTAGACACCCATTCCGCACGCGGTGCGCTTTTTGAAACCTATGTTGTCAGCGAACTTACGAAGCAGCGCCTGAATGCAGGTCAGCCGCGTGACCTGTACTTCTGGCGCGACAGCGCTGGCTATGAAGTGGACGTGTTGATTGAAAGCGCCCAAGGGCTACAAGCCATTGAAATCAAGTCTGGCAGCACATTTGCCAGCGACTGGCCCGATGGACTGAAAAAGTGGCAGAAGTTTGCGGGTGATGAATCCCTCCAACCCACCTTGGTTTACGGTGGCACTCAGTCTTATGCGCGTGAGGGGGTGCAGGTATGGGGCTGGCAAGACGTCGGAAAGGCCATGGTTTAAGTGACTGTCGATTTTTTACAAATTCAAAGTTCAAATTTAGATTTATAAAAATTCAATACTGACATGTAGTTAGCACACTTTAGGGACTCAAGAAAAACTTGCGCACAAATATGTTTTTGTGCGAAACTCCTTTGCATGCGCACCACCCTAGACCTTCCAGACCCGCTGTTCAAGCACCTCAAAACTCGCGCGGCCCAAGAGGGGCGCACCCTGCGCGACCTGGTGGTCGAGTTGGTTGAAAAAGGCCTGTCCGCGCGCGACATGGTCGATGCACAGCAGCGGTTTCAGGCGCGGCCTGTGGTCGGAACCACCCTGGCTACGAACTTATCCGCAGACTCGTTCACCAATGCCGATCTGTCTGAACTCTTAAACCGTGACGACGATGAGCGAGCCACCCAAACCCTTCAAAGTCGCTGAGGTGCCAGCCTCTTGGAGGCTGGCTTCAGGGGACTTGCCCGACGTCAATGTCTGGCTGGCGCTGTCCTACGCCGCCCACCCGTTTCACGCACGTGCCTCGGCTTACTGGCAGACGGCTTGCACCGCCAGTATTCCCTTGTGGTTTTGCAGAACCACCATGTCGGCGCTGGTGCGCTTGTTGTCGCAACCCAAGGTCATGGGTGCTGATGTGCTGAGCCTGCCTGCCGCCATGGCCGTGTATCAACTGTGGTTGAACACACCTGCCGTGGGCCTGTTGCCCGAACCGACGGGCTTGGAAGCGCAGTTGCAAAGCCTGCTGGGTACAAACAGTTTGCCGCTGCCGGGTCGCTTCTGGACCGACGCCTTGCTGGCCGCCACTGCCGAAGCCGCAGGTTTGCGCATGGTCACGTTTGACAAAGATTTTGAGCGGTTCAACCTGAGCCGTTTAGAGGTATTGGCTTTGCCCGCATAAGACCCACGAAAAAACCCTGTTTGAACCTCTCTCTAAATACAAAGGTCGACTCACCATGTCACACACGATTTCCAGCGACGCGCTGACCCGCAAAGTAGCCGCGCTGTTTGAAAAATGCGGCAGCACCGCCAAAGAAGCGCAACAGGTCGCTGCCAATCTGGTGCTGGCGAATTTGAGCGGCCATGATTCGCACGGCGTGGGCATGGCGGCGCGTTATGTGGACGCGGTGCTTGAGGGCAATCTTCAACCCGATGCAACAGTAAAGATTCAAACCGACCACGGCATGATGCTGGGGCTGGACGGCTGCAACGGCTACGGTCAGACCGTCGGTGTTCAGGCCATGGAACTGGCGTTCGAGCGCGTGACGCAACACGGTTGCTGCATTTTTTCACTGGCCGATGCCCATCACCTGGGCCGCATTGGTCATTACGCCGAGATGGCAGTGGAACGCGGTTTGATCAGTCTGCACTTTGTCAGCGTCTGGTCACGCGCTCTGGTGGCACCTTTCGGCGGCAGTGACGCGCGCTTCGGCACCAACCCGTGTTGCATAGGCATACCGCTGGGTTGGGGCGACAACACACGCGAACCTTTTGTGCTGGACTTCGCCACCAGCCGCGTGGCTCAGGGAAAAATGCGCGTCGCGCACAACGAAGGCCGGCTCGCCGAACCCGGTACCTTGATTGATGAACACGGTCATCCCACACTCAATCCCGGCGTGGTGGTGGTACCGCAGTCCAACGGTAAAACCGGCGCGCTGCTGCCTTTTGGCGAACACAAAGGCTTCGGCATGGCGGTGGCTTGCGAGCTGTTGGCCGGCGCGCTCAGCGGCGGCGGCACCTGGCACCACACGCACGATGGTCGGCGCGCGGTGATCAACAACATGCTCACCATCGTCATCGACCCGGCGCGTTTAGGACACCAAGCATTTTTTGCGCAAGAGGCATTGGAATTCATCGATTGGATGCGCCAAAGCCCGGCCGCGCCGGGCACCGAGGGCATGCTGCTGGCGGGCGAGCCCGAGCGAATTGCGCGGGCGCAGCGACTGCGCGACGGCATCGTCATTGATGACGCTTCGTGGAAAGAACTGCAGGACTGCGAAACCAAAGTCGGCTTAGCCGGTTAATGTCAATTTAAGCCGTCAGGGCACTTTCAGCTTCAACTGAAAACTGATGGCGCCGTACAAACGGTTTTGCAGCGGCGGCACAAACGCGATGTTCAAACCAAATCGCTCGCCTTCCCATGTCGCTACCGGTAGCAGGGCCGGAAACCAGCCGCCGTCAAATGCCTTGGGGTAACCATTGAAAATGCCGCCGACCACACCCGCTTTGTATCTGCCCCAATGCCAAGGCTGGTAGTACGCGCCCAGGTAGTTGGAACGTGCATCGTCGCTGTTGGTGAATCCGCCTGCGGTGGCGGACCAGTCTTCATTGATGACTGCTTCCAGGCCTACGCCCGGGTTGCTGTTGCGCAAGCCTTTGTCGGTATCGAAATGCGCGGAATAAAAACCGGCGTTCACCCAGAGCAACAAAGGTTTTTGCTTTTCAACACTCTGAGGGTCTGCATTCAGGGCTTGGGCCTGCAAGGCGGGCGGGTAAGCACACAGGCAACAGGCCAATACCATCAAGCTGCGGGTAAACAGTGTTCGAATGTCAGCCATAACTATCCAAGCAAAGGACTGATGCTGCCAGCTTGAAGCCGCTCAGGCAACGCGGCTCGGCTTTTAAATAGCGGCAAATACCTCAGCCGCCGCCTGCACCGTGTCGGCAATGTCTTGCGCTGTGTGCGCACCGCTGACGAAGCCTGCCTCGTACAAAGCCGGTGCGATGTACACACCACGGTCGAGCAAACCATGGAACAGTTGGTTGAACTTCGGTGAATCGCTGGTCATTACCTTGGCGTAGTTCTGAGGTAATTCAGGCAGCAGGAAAAAGCCGAACATGCCGCCTTCGCAATCGGCGCTGAAAGGCACACCGGCTTTTTGCGCGGCTTGTGTCAAACCGTCGACCAGTGAACGTGTTCTGGCCGACAAAGCATCGAAGAAACCGGGTTTGGAAATTTCATGCAAGGTCGCCAGACCGCAGGCCGTGGCCACCGGGTTGCCGCTCAATGTGCCAGCCTGGTACACCGGGCCCAAGGGCGCGAGTTGCTCCATGACAGCGCGTTTGCCGCCGAACGCCGCCAACGGCATGCCACCGCCAATCACTTTGCCCAGCACGGTGACGTCGGGTTCAAAACCCGGAATCGATTTGGCGTACACGCTTTGTGCACTGCCCAGCGCCACGCGGCAGCCGGTCATGACTTCGTCAAACACCAGCAAGGCACCGTATTGCGTACACAGTTCGCGGCAGCGTTTCATGAACGGGACACTGGCGCGCACAAAATTCATATTGCCTGCGATCGGCTCGATCATCAAACAGGCGAGTTCTTTGCCGTGAATAGCAAACGCTTCTTCCAGTTGCGGGATATTGTTGTACTCAAGCACCAGCGTGTGTTGCACCACCTCGGGCGGCACACCGGCGCTGGTCGGGTTGCCGAAGGTGGCCAGACCTGACCCGGCCTTGACCAACAGCGCATCCGCGTGGCCGTGGTAACAGCCTTCGAACTTGATGATCTTGCTGCGACCGGTGGCGCCGCGCGCCAGGCGCAATGCGCTCATGCCGGCTTCGGTGCCCGAACTGACCAATCGCACCATGTCCATGGAAGGCATGAGTTTGAGCAAGGCTTCAACCAACTGAATTTCACGCTCTGTCGGCGCGCCGAAAGAAAAACCGTCGAGCGCGGCTTTTTGCACGGCTTCGAGTACCGCAGGATGGCTGTGACCCAGAATCATCGGGCCCCATGAACCTATGTAATCGATGTAGCGTTTGTCGTTCGCGTCCCAGAAATACGCGCCCTGTGCGCGTTTGACAAAACGCGGTGTGCCGCCGACCGCTCGGAAAGCGCGAACCGGTGAATTGACACCGCCGGGGATGACCTGGCGTGCCCGGTCGAACAAAGTTTGGTTGAGATCAGACATGGTTGTTAATGAGTGATGTAGAAAAAAATCAATGGCGGGTGTCGTGGCCCGGTAAAAAATCTTCGGCAGTGGCTGGTTCGTCTGCGTCGTCGCCATCGTCAGGCGCTTGCGCCCAGAACAAACGGTCGGCAACAGCGTGGCCCATGCCGGGGCGGAACCCTGAGTCGAGTGCGCCGTCCAGGTAGCTGAAGGCTTCAGCGACCGAGGCTTCGAGGTCGTCACCCATGGCCAGCAGACCGGCGACGGTGGCGCTGATGGTGTCGCCCGCGCCGGTGAACACGGCATCAAAGCGTTCTATGGTTTCGCTGACCATCACCGACAAAGGCGTGGCCAAAGCGTTTTCAATGTGTTGACCGCCTTGCGGCAAACCGGTGACCAAGGTGTAGGGCACGCCTTTTTCGGCGGCCGCTTTCGCCAACTCGCGTGCTGTCGGCGGTCTGTCGCTGCCCCATTCGGGCAACAGCCAGCGCCACAAAGTGGAATGGTTGCCGACCAGCAGCGTGGTTTGCGGCAGCAGCAGTTCCATGAAAGCGTCTTGGTAGGCCTCGATGGGATCGTCCTGCCACCAGGACAAGCTGGGCATGTAAGCGACCACGGGGACGTCAGGGTAATCGGTGCACAACTCGGCGATGGCCGAAATGATTTCGGGTGTGCCGCAAAAGCCAACTTTGATGACTTGCACCGGAATGTCTTCCAGGATATTGCGGGCCTGGTCATCGACCGCGTCTTCGTCCATGGCCACATGGTCAAAGGTTTCGGCCGTGTCGCGCAAATAAGTCCCTGTGCAAACAGCCAGCACGTGCACGCCGACAGACGACATGGCCAGTATGTCAGCGGTCAGGCCGCCCGCACCGCTGGGGTCGTTGCTGTTGAATGTCATGGCGCAGGGATGTGCCATTTCAGGTGTCAGGCCTTCGTCGGTAAGGGTAATAGGTTGATTCATGGCCGTCTATACTTTGAATCATTCTATGCCACGCTTGTGAAGCGGAAATGGCCTTTTAAACCCTGGGAAACAACACTGTGAACAAGACTTGGATGTGCCTGATTTGCGGTTGGATTTACGACGAAGCCACCGGGGCTCCTGATGACGGCATCGCACCCGGCACGTCTTGGGAACAAGTGCCCATGAACTGGACTTGCCCTGAATGCGGCGCCCGCAAAGAAGACTTTGAAATGGTCGAGCTTTAAGCCGTTTTTTTCTTGGCAACTACCGAGTAGCGCAACAGGGTTTTGGCCCGCGCATTGGCGTGGTCTACCAGCGGCAAGGGGTAGTTTTTCCCTAATTCAATCCCGGCAGCCTGCAAGACCAGCGGTTTGGCTAGCCACGGCGCGTGTATGTCTTTGTCTGACAAGCCCGCCAGCTGCGGCAAATATCGTTTGATGAACTTGCCTTGCGGATCAAACTTTTCGCTTTGGTTGATCGGGTTGAAGATACGGAAATACGGCTGCGCATCGCAACCGCTGGAACTCGCCCATTGCCAGCCGCCGTTATTCGCGGCCAGATCGAAATCATTCAAATGCAGGGCGAAATATTGTTCGCCCCAACGCCAGTCAATGCCTAAGTCTTTCACCAAAAAGCTTGCCACCACCATGCGCAAGCGGTTGTGCATATAGCCAGTTTGGTTGATTTGCGCCATGGCGGCATCGACCAGCGGATAACCGGTGCGGCCCTCGCACCAGGCTTGAAACAAGGCATTGGCGGCCTTGCCATGCTCCCATTCGATGGCGTCATATTCGGCTTTGAATGAAGACCGCATGGCGTGCGGATGGTGAAACATCACTTGGTGATAAAAATCGCGCCATATCAATTCGGACAACCAGGTTTGCGCACCTTCGTCGCCTTTGAGCGCTGCCGGATACGCCAGCCGCGCCAGTTGCCTGATAGACACCGTGCCAAAGCGCAAATGCACACTCAAATAACTCGGTCCTTTGACCGAAGGGAAATTGCGCGTCTCTTCATAACGCGCCATGCGTTTGGCAAAATCTTTCACCAGCGCTTGCGCGCCTGCGCTGCCCGCTTCTATGTGCAATGCAGAGAGATCAACGGATTCAAAGCCCATGCTTTTCAACGTCGGTATGGATTGACGAAGTGCAACGGGTACGACTGGCAGTTGCCCTGGTTTGGCGCTTGTGCGGCGTTCGGCCAGATCTGCAGGCGTGATTTTTTTCAACCAGGCGTTTTTGTAAGGCGTGAACACGCCGTAAGCGGTGCCGCTTTGCGTCATGACTTCACTGCGCTCAAACACCACGTGGTCTTTGAAGCTGTGAAACGCAATGCCAATATTCGCCAATTCGCCCAGCACTTGCGCGTCGCGCGCCAATGACTGCGGTTCGTCGTCGTGGTGGGTGAACACCGCTTGCACGCCGAGCTGCTTGGCCAGCTTGACAATATCCGTCACTGCATGGCCTTGGCGCACCAGCAGGCCTGCATCCGCTTGTCCGGCGAGTTCGCGCCACTGTTGATCCAGCGCCGTCACCGACGCGTGGATAAAGCTCACGCGCCTGTCGAGCGGGGGTAAATCTTTCAAAATAGCCTGATCAAACACGAAGCAGCCGAACACCTTGTCGCTGTGCTCAAGGGCCTGGCTAAGCGCGGTGTGGTCGTCCAGTCGCAAGTCGCGCCTGAACCAGACCAGCACAGATGCAAAATGCGAAATATGTCTGTCCATCTTCTTCAGCCTTAAAATCATTGAATGACCACGGATTCTGCGCCCATCAACCTGACCCACCATTTTCTGATCGCCATGCCCGGTCTGATGGACGAATCCTTTTCCCGCAGCGTGGTTTATATGTGCGAACACAGCGAACGCGGCGCTCTGGGCCTGATCATCAACAAACCCAGCCCCATGAACATGCAGTCGCTGTTTGAAAAAGTGGAACTGCAACTCGGGCGCGCCGATTTGATTGAATTACCTGTGTTCCAAGGCGGTCCGGTGCACACCGAGCGCGGTTTTGTCCTGCACGACCCCATGTCTCACATCAGCAGCCAGCCCGGTCAATCCGAGTCTGCTTACGCATCCACGCTGGCCATACCCGGCGGTCTGGAGATGACCACGTCCAAAGATGTGCTCGAAGCCCTGTCCACCGGCGCCGGTCCCAAGCGGGTGTTGATCACCCTGGGTTACGCCGCCTGGGCCCAAGGGCAGCTTGAATCCGAACTGGCTGAAAACAGCTGGCTGACGGTGGAAGCCGACGACCACGTGATTTTCGATACGCCCATCGAGCACCGCTACGACAGTGCGCTGGCGCTGCTGGGTTTGCAGGCCTGGATGTTGTCGCCGCAGGCGGGCCACGCATGAACACGGCTGTGATGCCGTCTTCACTTGCCTTATTGCAATCCTTTCTCGCTTTCGATTTCGGTCAAAAACGCACCGGCGTCGCCTATGCCTCGCGCTTGCTTGGTAAGGCCCAGCCGCAAGGCACGGTGAATGCCAGCGGCGACGCGCGCTGGCCGCTGATTGCCAAGCACATAGAACGCTGGCAACCCGATGCGCTGGTGGTCGGTGTGCCTTACCACCCGGACGGCGCGGCACACGAAAACACCGCGCAGGCGAAAAAATTCGCTCGTCAGTTGCAGGGTCGTTTTGCCTTGCCGGTGTTTGAAGTCGATGAGCGCTACTCCACCACCGAAGCCAAAAGCGGTGGTGCTGTCGATGTCGACGCGGCTTCGGCCTGCGTCATACTGGATCAATTTTTAAGAAACCTCACCCCATGAGCACAGGTCATCTACCGCTGGACGCCCAGGCCTTGTACGCACAAATGTTGCAGGATTTGCGCGAACGTTTGCCCGCCGCCGCGCATCTGGTTGGTATCACCACCGGCGGTGCCTGGCTTGCCGGACAACTGCATGCAGATTTGAAGCGGCAAACATCTTTGGGCGTGGTGTCTTCGTCCATGCACCGCGACGATTTTTCCAAACGCGGCCTGGCCGGCAGTGTCGCCACCCAGTTGCCTTTTCAGGTCGATGGTGCGGTCATCTGGTTGATAGACGATGCGCTGTTCACCGGGCGCACCATACGCGCTGTGGTGAATGAATTGTTCGACTACGGCCGCCCGGCGGCGGTTCATCTGGCCGTGCTGGTCGACAGAGGCGGGCGCGAGTTACCGGTGCAGGCGGATTACGCGGCCGCGCGCCTGACGCTGCCCGCCGGTCAATCACTTCGTCTGACGCGCAACGATGCCGGTCAGTTTGTTTTTTCGGTGGAGGGCAGTTGATGCTGTACAAACGCAATCCCCAACTCAATCGCAACGGTGAATTGATTCACTTGTTGTCCACCGAAGGTTTGTCGCGCGACATACTGACGCACATTCTGGACACGGCCAGCCAGTTCGTGTCGGTGAACGACCGCGAGGTGAAAAAAGTTCCTTTGCTGCGCGGCAAATCGGTGTTCAATCTGTTTTTTGAAAACAGCACCCGCACACGCACGACATTTGAAATTGCCGCCAAGCGCTTGAGCGCTGATGTGTTCAATCTGGACATTGCGCGTTCATCGGCCAGCAAAGGCGAAAGCCTGCTCGACACCATCGCCAACCTGAGCGCCATGGCCGCTGATATTTTTGTGGTGCGCCACGGCGAATCCGGCGCGCCGTATTTGATTGCCGAACACGTGGCACCGCATGTGCACGTCATCAACGCCGGTGACGGCCGGCACGCACACCCGACACAAGGTTTGCTGGACGCTTACACCATCCGCCATTTCAAAAAGAACTTTGCTGATTTGCGCGTCGCCATCGTTGGCGATGTATTGCATTCGCGCGTGGCGCGCTCGGACATACACGCTTTGACGACGCTGGGTTGTGCCGAGGTGCGCGTGGTCGGTCCTAAGACTCTGGTGCCCGGCGATTTGTCGCAACTCGGTGTCAAGGTGTTTCACAACATCGAAGAAGGCATACGCGATTGCGACGTGGTCATTGCCTTGCGCTTACAAAACGAACGCATGAGCGGGGCCTTGCTGCCCTCCAGCCAGGAATATTTCAAAAGCTTTGGCGTCACGCAAAGCCGCATGCAACTGGCCAAGCCGGACGCCATCGTCATGCACCCGGGGCCGATCAACCGGGGCGTAGAAATCGAATCAGCGGTGGTCGATGGACCTCAAAGCGTCATCTTGACGCAAGTGACTTTCGGCATAGCGGTGCGCATGGCGGTGATGTCTATCGTGGCAGGGAACGACGCATGAACATACTGATTCAACACGGACACGTCATCGACCCGGCCAGCGGCTTTAGCCAGTTGTCGGATGTCGCGGTGCAAAAAGGCCATGTACTGGCTATTGGCCAAATTCCTGCAGACTTCAAAGCGGATCAAACCATTGACGCCGCCGATTGCATGGTGATCCCCGGCTTGGTCGATGCCTGCGCCCGTTTAGGCGAACCCGGCCATGAACATGAAGGCATGCTTGAGTCTGAATTGGCTGCTGCGGTGGCAGGCGGCGTGACCAGCGTGGTCTGTCCGCCGGACACGCAACCGGTGTTGGACGAACCCGGGCTGGTCGAGATGCTGCAATTTCGCGCCGCGCGTTTGCATTTGTCGCGTGTGTTTCCGCTGGGTGCGCTCACGCGTGGACTGGCAGGTGAAAGCCTCACGCCCATGGCCGAGTTGACGCTGGCCGGTTGCATAGGTTTTTCTCAAGCCGAACACGGCATGACGCAAACCCAGACTTTGCAACGCGCCATGCAATACGCCGCCTCTTACGGCTACGTCGTCTGGCTCAGAGCGCAAGACGTGCATCTGGGCAAAGGCGTGGCTGCCAGCGGACCGTTGGCCACGCGACTGGGTTTGAGCGGTGTGCCGGTGGCGGCAGAAACCATTGCTTTGCACACCATTATTGATGTCATGCGCAGCACCGGCGCTCGCGTGCACGTGTGTCGCTTGTCCAGTGCGGCCGGTGTGGAACTGGTGCGCCAGGCCAAGGCCGAAGGCTTGGCGATCAGCGCGGATGTCAGCATCCACAATTTGCATTTCATCGACAACGATGTCGGCTATTTCGATACCCGCGCGCGCTTGACGCCGCCTTTGCGCCAGCAGCGTGACCGCGAAGCATTAAGCCAAGGCTTGGCAGACGGCACCATAGACGTGTTGGTGTCTGATCACATGCCAGTGGAAGGCGACGCCAAAGATTTGCCGTTTGCCCAGGCCGAGCCCGGCGCTACTGCGCTGGAAATGTTGCTGAGTGCAAGTTTGAAATGGGCCGATCAAAGCCATGTGAGTCTGATGCGAGCTTTGCAAGTGGTCACCAGTGCACCGGCGGCTTTGCTGGGTGCGGCTGGTCAGGGATTGGGGCAATTGACGGTTGGCGCACCGGCAGATATTTGTATTTACAAACCCTCAGAGCAATGGCAAGTTGAGCCTTCAAGTTTGCACAGCCAGAGCAAACACACGCCGTTTGCTTTCGACATGAACGGCAGTCTCATGCCCGGCAAAGTGCAAGCCACCTTGGTGGCCGGTAGAGTGGCTTTCGAGTTGAATTAAGCAGAAATTGGGGTCAGGTTCCTGAAATTGGGGTCAGGTTCCAATTAATTTAATTGGAACATGACCCCGATTAAATTCAATTAAAGCAGCGAATCAGCCCAGATGTTTTGCGCCCAATTCCACGCATACGTACCTTCCAGCGAATTCGCTTCACTGGACAGACCGCCGGAGCCTGCAACGGTTTTGTAGGTTTTTTCTTCAGCGTTGTACTGATGCACCGAAGCCACGTGCACTACCAGTTTGTCGCTCACATAGCTGTAGCAAGTGTTGGTCAAAAACGGTGTGTCGTTGATGTCCAGACCGGATAACTGCGCGACGATGGCCGACGCAGCCACCTTCGCGTGTGAGTTGGCCATGTGCGCCGACTTGGGCATGGCCGGTGCGGCCAGTATGGCATCGCCGAGGATATGAATATCTTTGGCAGCGATGGATTCAAAGGTTTTGTAATGGATGCCGCACCAGCGGTTATTGGCCGTGGCCAATCCGGTTTGCACAGCAATAGCACCGGCGCGCATGGCCGGCAGCACATTCAGCACGTCGGCTTTCACCGGTTCTTGGATATCAAAGCGAATGCTGCTGTTTTCAGTGTCGACCGCAGTCACCTTGTGGTTAGGCCGGTACTCGATGATGTCCTTGTAGTTGTCATTCCAAAACTTCTTGAACAAACCGGCTTTGGACGTGACATCCGGGTTGGCGTCGAGTATCAATACCTTGGATTTCGGCTTGGCTTGTTTGAAGTAATGCGCTACTTGGCTGGCGCGCTCATACGGTCCAGGCGGGCAGCGGTAAGGCGCTTCCGGCACTGTCAAGGCGTAAACGCCGCCATCGGGCATGGCTTCGAGTTGTTTGCGCAACGCCAGGGTTTCCGGCCCGGCTTTCCAGGCTTGCAGAATTTGACCTTCTGCGTTGGCATCGCGCAGGCCTTCGATGGTGTCAAACATCATGTCCACGCCGGGCGACAACACCAGTTTGTCGTAGCCAATGGTGGGGCCATTCAGTAACCGGAGTGATTTTTTCTGCACATCGATGTCTATGACCCTGTCGCGCACCAGCGTGATACCGTGCCTGGTCATCAGCGTGTCGTAGGGCGTGGTCAGGTCGGCCAGGGTTTTGCTGCCGCCTAACACCAGGTTAGACATGGGGCAGGAAATAAAGCTGGTGTTGGGCTCGACCAGCAACACGCTGACTTTGTAATTGGACAGCATGCGTATGTATTTAGCGGCCGTGGCGCCGCCGTAGCCGCCGCCTATGACTATCACTTGGGTTTTGGCAGGCAAACTGGCCGCCGCCGCCCACAGCGATTGCAGGGCCAGCGCTTGTGCGCCGCCAATAGCGAGTCCGGCTTGCAGCAGTTGTCTTCTTTTCATGGTGATTCCTTAACGGGCTAGCGCTGCAAAATAGTCGGCGAGCGTTGTGATTTGCGCTTCGCTCAAACCCTTGGTGATCTGGTGCATGATGGTGGCGGGACGACTGCCGTCTTTGAACGCGTGCATTTGCTGAACCATGTAATCACGCGGCAATCCGGCGATAGACGGCACGGCCGAGTCTTTGACCGTGCGGCCTTCGCTGCCGTGGCAGTTGGCACATATGGCGGCGTTGGCGCGTGTATGCAGGTCGGTAGATGCCTTGTCTTCAGCCCGGGCGTGCGATGTCAGCAGAATCAAGCAAAGCGACAGGCTGAATCGACTGAAATGCTTTAGGTTTAAATTCATGTTCATGATTCAATCAATCTGGTCAATACAAACATCCATCACTTTAACCTGTTTAATCTGTTCAAAATCATGCCCAAGTTGCATTTGTATATGCTCTCCCCGTAACAGTCAGCGGCGTTTCAGGCCTGCCGACTTTATGCGTTATGGTTTCACCCTGTCTTGATACTCGGGAGCACGACATAGATTGGCAAGCACTTGTTCTTTCTCTGCAACTTGCGTCAGTCACGCTGTTGCTGCTATTGCCTGCGGGCTTGCTGTTGGCGCGTTGGCTGGCCTATACCGCATTCAAGGGCAAGTACCTGATAGAGGCATTGGTGGTTCTGCCCTTGGTGCTGCCGCCTACCGTGTTGGGTTATTACCTGTTGGTATCGCTCGGCGGTGCGTCTGCGGCGGGGCAATGGCTGTCACAGCATGTAGGTGTGAGCCTGGCTTTTCATTTTTCCGGCTTGGTACTGGCCTCGGTGATTTTCAATATTCCGTTTCTGGTGCAACCTATTCAGCGTGCCTTTGAAGCCATTCCCGTCAACCTGGGCGAAGCCGCAGCCGTCAGCGGTTTGAATGCATGGCGCATTTTCTGGCGCATAGAACTGCCGCTGGCCTGGCCGGGTGTGTTGTCGGCCATGGTCTTGACCTTTGTGCATACGCTGGGTGAATTCGGTGTGGTGCTGATGATGGGCGGCAGCATTCCCGGTGAAACCAGAACCCTGGCTATTTCTATTTACGACCGTGTCCAGGCTTTTGATTTTGAATCCGCTGACCGCATGGCCTTGCTGTTGTTGCTGTTGTCGTTGCTGGCTGTGGCTGCATCCTTTTTTGCCACGGCAAGGCTGGGCAGACGCAGATGAACACCGAACAAGCCGTGGACTTGCAAGTCGATATTTCCCAGACCAGCCCCATGCCTTTGCGCGGCAGTTTCAGTTGCGCCCCGGGGCAGATGCTGGCGCTGGTCGGCCCGTCGGGCGCGGGTAAAACCTCCATGCTCAGGGTGTTGGCCGGGTTGTTGCAACCTGAGAATGCCAGAGTCAGTGTCGGCAGCGACATTTGGTGCGACACCGCGCAAGGCCTGCACATGCGGCCGCAGCAGCGACGCGTCGGGCTGGTGTTCCAAAACTATGCACTGATGCCGCACATGAACGCGGTAGACAACGTGGCCTTGGCCATGTTGCATCTGCCAAGCGCGCTGCGCTTGCAGCAGGCGCGCGACTGGTTGCAGCGCATGGGTTTGACGCCCGATCAACAAAATCGTTTACCAGCCTTGTTGTCCGGCGGCCAACAGCAGCGCGTGGCGCTGGCGCGTGCGCTGGCGCGGCAACCGCGTCTCTTGTTAATGGATGAACCGTTTTCTGCGGTGGACCAAATGAGCCGTCGCAGTTTGTACGGTTTGATCGCCGACTTGCGCCGCGATTTGCATATTCCTATTGTGCTGGTGACGCACGACTTGAACGAAGCCAGACAACTGGCGGACAAGCTGGTGGTGATGGACGCAGGCGAGGTATTGCAAGAGGGCACCCCGGCGCATATTTACCGCTCGCCGCGCAACGCGCGCGTGGCCGATCTGGTCGGTATACCTAATCGTTTTCACGGGCGTTGGTTGGGTAACCGCGGACCGCATGCTTTGCCTGAAGGCTTCGCCTGGCTGGAATGGTTGCCGCACGCGGATGCGAAAAGCGGGCTTGCGCTGATGGTCAAAGACAAAGGCCGTTTGAAAACATGGGGTCAGCCCGTGACTTGGGTGATTCAAGGCGACGGTTTTCAAGTCAATCCTGTATTGACCGAGGATGCGGCATCCGACAGTCAGCGGCTTGTGTTGCAAGCACAGGTCAGTGCCTTGCGCAGTCTGGGCGAAATCTCGCTCGCTACATTGGCGCTGGCTGAACCAGCGGGTACGCAGTTGCAATTGACACTGTCAGGCACGCAAAGGCATAAGGTGAAAACCGGCCAGCAAATCTCTGTCAGCATGGACTGTCGCTGGATACACGTGATGCCGGTTCGCCGTTGAATGGCCTGTAAGCAGTCTTCGTTTATTTCAAGGTGTATTCATAACTCAGGTGCATCACATAGCTTGCCGGGCTTTTGCCGTAGATAGGCAAATAGGAAAGCCGCAAGCCTTGTTGCGGACCGAAACCGTGTTTGAAACTCAAGGCACCCATGGGCGCGTATTCATAAGGCATCTCCTGGGTGTAATAACCTGTGGCCAGGCTGGTCATCAAAGACACTGAATCCACCACCGGATTGACCGGCAAATCCCATTCCCAGGCGTAGCCCAGGTAAAACGTGTTGCGGTTCAAACTGTTGTCGTAAAAACCACCAGTGATTCCTTTGTGAACAAAATACAGACCGTAGTTGGCATTGTTGAAGTCACCGCCGTCGTGGTAGCTCGGGCCGTGTATGCCGAAGTAATTGTTGTCTGCGTGTGCCGGCATTTGCGCCAAGCCTGCCAGGCTGATGAAAAGCATTGATGCAAGTGTGTTGATACTTCCACGGTATGTGGAATAACGACGACGTAAAGAAGTAGCGAAGGTGGTTGGCATGTCAATCTCCAGTGAACATGCCAGCCTTTAAGCAAAATAATGTCCCGCCTTTTGACGGTTTTTTCACACCTGCTTGCGAAAGAAATCAGTTCGCGATCCGCATCAATAGCAAAGCATTCATTGAGCCGCAGACTGCTTTGAGAAAACGGAAACAGATTCAGAAAATAATGGCTTTCAGCCCTGATAACACCGATGTAAGGTGTCCGGTGTCAAAGCTTGATTAGCGCAAAGCTGCCGGTTGAAGCGACGCGCGGTGTAAGGCCAACGATTGCGCGACAAGTTCTGACAACTCGCCGGTTTGCCCTTGGTCTATGGATTCAAAAAGTTTTAAGCGCATGCGCGGTTCCCAGAACTTGCGTATGTGGTTGGCGATGCCGTCCATGGCTTCGCTGCGGTCCGGGTAGGCGGAAAAAAACTCGCCGATTTGGTTGGCCATGTGAACCAGGTTATGGATGTCCATGTGTTTCAGTCTCTGTGGATTCAATGGGAGCAGTAGCTAAAAACCGTTCGGGGTAGCTGTAAGCGGTGAAGCTGTCTCCGCGCACCTGTCCGGCGAGCAGCAGCTTGTGAGACAGCGCTATCTCAACGGCCAGACGTGTCGGTGCGGACACAGCGGTCAATGCACCTGCGCCGGACTGTATGGTTTTTTGCACCATCTCAAAACTGGCGCGGCTAGTGATACAGACAAAGCCTTGCGTTGCATCGACGCCTGCTTTGGACATGGCGCCTATCAGTTTGTCCAGGGCGTTGTGGCGGCCGACATCTTCACGCACGGTTTGAATGACACCGTTCATATCAGACCAGGCGGCGGCGTGGGTGGCACCGGTTTGCAGTTTCAATGGTTGCAAGGCACGCAAGCCTGCATGCGCACGTTGCATGGCTTGCACATCCACTTGCACCACTGGCGCTTGCGGCAGCTTGAGTTTGACTTGATCCAGGCTGTCGGTGCCGCACAAGCCGCAACCGGTGCGACCGGCCATGTGCCTTTTGCGTTCTTTCAAACGCGCTTCGCATTGGGCGGCGATATCAATTTGTAGTTCAATGCCTTGCGCTTGTTGTATGACTTCAACACCATAGATTTGCGATGCCTGGTCTATCAAACCTTCGGTCAACGCAAAGCCGAACGCAAAGTCTTCCAAATGCAAAGGCGTGGCCATCATCACCGCGTGTGAAATGCCGTTGAACACCAAAGCCACCGGCACCTCTTCAGCCAGAGTGGCGGCAAGGGCCGTGTGCATCTTCACTTACCGATTACCTCAAAACTTTCGGTTTGCGCTTTGGCTAGCAAATCCAATTGCGTTTTGTTGAAGCGCTGGTAGTTTTGCTGCCATTCAGACGGTTGGCTGACCGCCACTACTTGCACCGCAGTCACTTTGTATTCGGGGCAGTTGGTCGCCCAGTCGGAGGCGTCGGTGGTGATCACGTTGGCACCAGACTCGGGGAAATGGAAAGTGGTGTAGACAACACCGGCTTGCATGGCCTCGGTCACGCGGGCGCGCAACACGGTGCGACCGGCGCGGCTTTCAATACCGACCCAATCATGTTCTTTGATGCCGCGCTCCTCTGCGTCGTGCGGATGTATGTCCAAGCGATCTTCGTCGTGCCACAGGTTGTTGTCGGTGCGCCGGGTTTGCGCGCCAACGTTGTATTGCGACAAGATGCGACCGGTGGTCAGCAGCAGCGGGAATTTGCGCGTCACTTTTTCTTGTGAAGCCACGTATTGCGTGGGGAAGAACTTGCCTTTGCCGCGCATAAAGCCTTGCGTGTGCATGATGTCTACGCCAGCGTCTGCTGTGTCTGCGTTACACGGCCATTGCAAGCTGGTGTGCTGGTCGATTTTTTCGTAGCTGACGCCGGCAAAGCTCGGTGTGAGTGCCGCAATTTCTTTCATGATGTCTTGCGGGTGAGCGTAATGCATCTCGTAGCCCAGCGCTTTCGCCAGTTTGACGGTGACTTCCCAGTCGGCCAAGCCAGCCATTGGTGGCATGGCTTGACGCACACGCGAAATACGGCGCTCGGCATTGGTGAAGGTGCCGTCTTTTTCCAGGAACGATGAACCCGGCAAAAACACATGCGCGTATTTGGCGGTTTCGTTCAAAAAGATGTCTTGCACCACGATGCATTCCATCGCCGACAAAGCCGCTGCCACGTGTTGTGTGTCCGGGTCGGACTGCACAATGTCTTCGCCTTGGCAATAAAGCCCGAGGAAGGAACCGTCCATCGCTGCATCAAACATGTTCGGGATGCGCAAACCCGGTTCGGGGCTGAGTGTCACGCCCCAAGCGCCTTCAAACAGGGTGCGCGTGGTGGTATCGGAGATGTGGCGGTAACCGGGCAACTCGTGCGGGAAGCTGCCCATGTCGCACGCGCCTTGCACATTGTTTTGACCGCGCAATGGGTTGACGCCCACACCTTCGCGCCCGACCATGCCGCATGCCATGGCCAGATTGGCAATGCCTATCACCATGGTTGAGCCTTGTGAATGCTCGGTCACACCAAGGCCGTAGTAAATCGCAGAGTTCGGGCCTGCCGCGTACATGCGGGCAGCAGAGCGCACTTCAGCGGCGGGCACACCGGTGACGCTCTCAAAAACTTCGGGAGAGTTTTCAGGTTTGGAGACGAACTCGCACCATTCGTTAAAGCTCTTGTCATCGCAACGGTGAGCCACATAGTCTTTGGCGACCAGTCCTTCGGTGACCACCACGTGCGCCAGTGAGTTGATGAGCGCCACATTGGTGCCCGGTTTCAAGGCCAAATGGTGTTGCGCTTTGACGTGCGGGCTGCTGACCAGATCAATTTTGCGCGGGTCAGCAACAATGAGTTTGGCGCCTTCGCGCAAACGGCGTTTCATGCGTGACGCAAACACCGGGTGTGCATCTGTCGGGTTCGCGCCAATGACCAGCAACACGTCAGCGTGTTCCACTGACTTGAAGGTTTGTGTGCCAGCCGATGTACCGAAGGTTTGACCCAAACCGTAGCCAGTGGGTGAATGGCAAACGCGTGCGCAAGTGTCTACGTTGTTGGTGCCGAAGGCAGCGCGCACCAGTTTTTGCACAAGGTAAGTTTCTTCGTTGGTGCAACGTGAAGACGTTATGCCGCCGACCGCGTCTTTGCCGTGTTTGGCTTGTATGCGTTTGAACTCGGAGGCCGCATGGTTGATGGCTTCGTCCCAGCTGACTTCTTGCCATGGGTCGGTGATCTTGGCGCGGATCATCGGCTTGGTGATGCGGTCCTGATGGGTTGCATAACCCCAGGCGAAACGGCCTTTGACGCAGGAATGGCCTTCGTTGGCTTTGCCGTCTTTCCACGGCACCATGCGCACCACGGTATTGCCCTTCATCTCGGCCTTGAAGCCGCAACCGACGCCGCAATAAGCGCAGGTGGTGATCAGGCTGTGCTCGGGTTGGCCGAGTTCGATGATGGATTTTTCTTGCAGCGTAGCAGTGGGGCAGGCTTCTACGCAAGCACCGCAGGACACGCATTCGCTGTCCATGAAAGGCTGGTCTTGACCGGGGGACACACGGCTCTCGAAGCCCCTGCCTGAAATGGTCAATGCAAACGTGCCCTGTGTTTCTTCGCAGGCACGCACGCAGCGGTTACACACAATGCATTTGCTCGGGTCGTAAGTGAAGTAAGGGTTGGACTCGTCTTGCTTCATGTCGCAATGGTGGTCGCCTGCTTGCGCGCCGACGCCGTAGCGCACATTGCGCAAACCGGTGACACCGGCCATGTCTTGCAATTCGCAGTTGCCGTTGGCGCTGCAGGTGAGGCAATCCAGCGGGTGGTCGGAGATGTACAACTCCATCACGCCTTTGCGCAGGTCTTGCAACTTTGGCGTTTGGGTGTGCACCACCATGCCGTTTTCAGCGGGTGTGGTGCAAGAGGCCGGGTAGCCTTTGCGGCCGTCGATTTCCACCAGACACAAGCGACATGAACCGAAGGGCTCCAGGCTGTCTGTGGCGCACAACTTGGGCACTTGTATGCCGGCGTCCACCGCTGCCCGCATCAACGATGTGCCCTTGGGCACGCTGATGTCATAGCCGTCGATATTCAGGCTGACTGTTTCAGCAGAGGTGCGCGCCGGTGTGCCATGGTCGCGTTCTTGTTTCAGATACATCAACATGGTGATTCCTTATGAAACTGTGGTTTCGGTTTTTTCCAGACCGAAATCAGCGGGGTAATGGTTGAGAGCTGACAACACGGGATAGGGTGTCATGCCACCCATGGCGCACAGGCTGCCGTGCAATATGGTGTCGCACAAATCGCGCAGCAAATGCACTTGCTGTTCTTTGTTGGCTGAGGTGGCAATGCGGTCTATGGTTTCCATGCCGCGCGTGGAACCTATGCGGCACGGCGTGCACTTGCCGCAACTCTCTAAAGCGCAAAACTCCATGGCGTAACGCGCCAACTTGGCCATGTTGGCCGTGTCGTCGTGCACCACGATGCCGCCGTGGCCGACCACCAGGCCGAGTGCTGCATAGGCTTCATAGTCCAAGGGCACGTCCCATTGCGATTCAGGTACATACGCACCCAAAGGTCCGCCGACTTGTACCGCTTTGATGGGGCGGCCACTGCGACTGCCGCCACCGAAGTCGTGGAGTAATTCGCGCAGAGTCAGGCCGAAAGCGCGTTCAACCAAGCCACCGTGCTTGATGTTGCCGGTGATTTGAAACGGCAGTGTGCCGGTGGAGCGGCCCATGCCGAAGTCTTTGTAAAACGCAGCGCCCTTGGCCATGATGATGGGCACACTGGCCAGCGTGATCACGTTGTTGATGACGGTCGGTTGACCGAACAAACCTTCGAGTGCGGGCAAAGGCGGCTTGGCGCGCACGATGCCGCGTTTGCCTTCGATGCTCTCGAGCATCGCGGTTTCTTCACCGCAGACATACGCACCGGCGGCTTTGCGAACGTGCAAGTGAAAGGCCTTGCCGCTGTTCATCACGTTGTCGCCCAGATAACCCGCCGCTTGCGCCAGATTGATGGCGGTGTTCATGGTGGTGATCGCGTGCGGGTATTCGGAACGGATATAGATATAACCCTCTGTGGCACCTACGGCCACACCGGCGATGGCCATGCCTTCAATCAGCATGTAGGGGTCGCCCTCCATGGTCATGCGATCCGAGAAGGTGCCCGAGTCGCCTTCGTCGGCGTTGCACACCACGTATTTTTGTGCTGCCGTGGTGGCGCGCACGGTGCGCCATTTGATGCCGGCGGGGAATGCGGCGCCGCCGCGTCCACGCAAGCCGGAATCCAACACGGTTTGCACCACGTCTGCGCCGTCGATGGACACGGCTTTTTGCAAACCGGCCCAGCCGCCATGCGCCGCGTAATCATCCAAAGACAAAGGGCGTGTGATGCCCATGCGGGCAAAGGTCAGGCGTTGTTGTTTGGCGAGGTAGGCGATCTCATCGGTCAGACCGAGTGACAAAGCATGCGCGCCGCCATTCAAAAAACCGGCGTCAAACAATGCAGGCACGTCTTCAAAAGCCACCGGCCCGTAAGCCATGCGGCCTTTGGCAGTTACTACCTCCACCAGAGGTTCTAGCCAAAACATGCCGCGTGAGCTGTTGCGTTGCACATCAATAGCAATGCCGCGCGCCATGGCTTCTTTGTGCAAGGCGTCAACCACTTCATCCGCACCGGCGGCCAACGCTGCGCTATCGCAAGGAACAAACAGGGTGATCATGCGGCGCTCCCGATATCAGCGACCAAACGCGCCATGCGTGTCTTGTCCATGCGTGCATACAACTTGTCGTCAATCTGCACCGCAGGCGAAGAAGCGCAAAGACCTAAGCAATAAACCGGTTCAAGACTGAAACGGCCATCGGCGCTGGTTTCATGCAATTTGCAGCCGAGCAATGCCTCAGTCTGAGCCAGCAGTTCTTCGCTGCCGCAGGATTGGCATGCTTCGGCGCGACACACTTGCACCACGTGTTTACCGGGGGCTTTGCTGCGGAAAAAATGGTAGTAAGTGATGACGCCGTGCACCTCGGCACGAGACAGGTTCATGGCCTCGGCCAACAAGGGTACGGCACTGGCTGGAATAAACCCCAAAGCCTCTTGCACAGCGTGCAACAAGGGCATCAGACCGCCCGGCATGTCTTTGAATTCAGGTAGCAGGCGGCTGACAGTCAGCAGTTCAGGGGCTTCGACAGGTTTATTCATTGGCGTTATCAGTTAAAAAATTTGCTCACACTCAAGACGGTGCGGTAAATGCCCCAGGCCAGCGGAATACCGACTGCTGTCCAGGCCAGCACTACCCATAAAGGATTGGTTTGGGCAGAACCGCCTTGGCCGCTGCCAACTTCAGAAGCGCTGGCTTTTTCATGCGCCAGTTTTTTCTCGGCTGCCAGTTCGTCCGGAGTCATGAAGAATTTGGCGTTGACCGGGCGGATCATCAGGTTGGCGATCAGGCCGACCACCAGCATGCCCACGAGAATGAACATGGTCTGGTTGTAGACCTGCTCGCGCGGGATGCCTAAACCGAGTTGGTAGTCACGCATGTAGTTCACCACCACTGGGCCGAGAATGCCGGCGGTTGCCCAAGCGGTTAACAAACGACCGTGGATAGCGCCGACCATTTGCGTGCCGAACAAGTCGGCCAGGTAAGCGGGCACCGTAGCAAAGCCGCCGCCGTACATGCTCAAAATGATACAAAACGCAGCGACAAACAGCAGCTTGTTACCAGCCAAGGCGCTGGCAGGTACCGAGGCGTACAAGGCACCGCCCAGCACAAAAAAGATGATGTAGGTCAGTTTGCGGCCAAGCTTGTCGGACAAACTGGCCCAGACAAAACGTCCGCCGATGTTGAACAAACTCAGCAAAGCGGTAAAGCCCGCAGCCACACCGGCAATCATGGTGAGTTGGGCTTTGTCGAGGTCAACGAATTTGGCTTCCACGCCGATCAGGCTGCCGCCAAAGACTTCCTGCAACATCGGGCTGGCCATGCCGATCACGCCGATACCGGCTGACACGTTCATGCACAACACCACCCAAACCATCCAGAACTGTGGAATGCCCCAGACCTTGCTCACATGCACGTGGTTTTGCGTGATCATGGTGTTGCTGGTTTGCTGCGGTGGTGGTGTCCAACCAGCAGGCTTCCAACCTGTGGCGGGTACGCGGTAGCCCAAGGCACCGGCCATCATGAAGACGAAATAAACGACGGCCATGCACACAAAAGTCTGGAACACACCGACTTCGGTGTCATTCGCAAAGCGCTTCATCAATTCAGCTGCCAACGGTGAGCCGATCATGGCACCCCCGCCAAAGCCCATGATGGCCATGCCGGTGGCCATGCCGCGGCGGTCCGGGAACCATTTGATCAAGGTGCTGACGGGTGAGATGTAACCCAGGCCCAAGCCGATGCCGCCTATGACACCCGAACCCAGCAACATCATCCAGAACTGGTGGGTATAAACGCCGACCGCCGAAATCAGCATGCCCCCGCACCAGCAAAAAGCACTGACCACACCGGCACGACGCGGGCCGACACGCTCGAGCCAACCGCCCCACAGTGCTGCGGAACTGCCCAGCAGCACAAAGAACAAGGTGTACATCCAACCCAGCGTGGAGACTTTCCAATCGCAGGTGGTGATGAACAATTCCTGAAAAAACCCGATGTCCGGGCCGCATTTGATGGCTTCTTTGATGCCCAGCGCTTTGGACAATGGCAGCCAAAACACCGAGAAGCCATAGGCCATGCCGATACACAAGTGAATAGCCAAGGCAGCCGGTGGCACCAGCCAGCGGTTGAAACCTTCACCCGCAATGATGCGTTCCTTGGATAGAAAACCGGGCGTGCCTGAAGCTTCTGTGGTTGAGCTCATGGTGTCTCCATAATTTTGGGTTGGGAAATTTTGTCAGCAAGCGACTTTAACGTATGCTTTCCCAGCACATGAAAGTCTAGGGTAAGCACTGACAAGCCGCAATATGATGATCGGTGTCAGTTATGATGGATTTATGACACACAACTAATATGCTTTCAAAAGCCTATATAGACACATGCACAAAGTTTCCATCAAGCCGCAATGGACCATCAGCGATGCAGGCGGGCAAAACCTGACCCCCAGGCTGCTGGAATTGCTGGCCGAAGTGCAAAGCCACGGCAGTTTGTCCGGCTCTTGCAAAAAAACCGGTGCCTCGTACCGCCACGCCTGGAGCCTGATACGCCAAGGCGAGGCGCAACTGGGCATGGCCCTATTGAACATGGAGCGCGGCAAGGGCTCTACGCTGACACCGCTGGCTGAAAAACTGGTCTGGGCCGGTCACCGCATCAATGCGCGTCTGACGCCCATGCTCGAGTCGCTGGCCTCAGAGTTGGAAGGTGAGATTGGCAGAGTGCTTTTAAGCAGCAAGGAAGCCTTGCGTGTGCACGCCAGCCACGGGTTTGCCGTGGAAAAAATGATTGAAAACCTGACGGTCTCCGGTATGAGGGTGGAGCGCAAATATGTGGGCAGCACCGAGGCCGTGGCCTCACTGCACGAAGGTGCGTGTGAAATAGCAGGGTTTCATATTCCTCAAGGCGAGTTTGAGGAAGTGGCGTTCAAGCACTATGCACGCTGGCTGGTTCCCAAACAAAACCGCATCATCCATGTGGCCACACGCCGCCAAGGCTTTATGGTGGCCAAGGGCAACCCGCACAAAATTTACGAGGTGAGTGACCTGACGCGCAAAGGTCTGCGCTTTGTCAATCGACAGCCCAGCAGCGGCACCCGGTTTTTGCTGGAATGTTTTTTGAAAAAAGCGCATGTCAGCCCGGCGCAGATTTCCGGTTATGAACAGGCCGAATTCACCCACGCAGCGGTGGCAGCCTATGTGGCCAGCGGCATGGCGGATGTGGGCTTTGGCGTAGAAACTCCTGCTAGGCGTTTCAAGCTGGAGTTTTTGCCTTTGGCGACTGAACGGTATTTTCTGCTGTGCAACCAGGGTGATCTGGAGAAACCGCATTTAAAAGCTGTATTGAAAATACTGAACAGCGATGAGTTTCAGTTTGCGGTCAACCAATTGCCTGGGTATACGGCAGCGCATTGCGGTCAGGTATCTACAGTTGCGGATGCATTTCCGGAGTTGGCGGTCAGTAAGAAATATTGAAGCTGTGGTGCCCCCGACAGGAATCGAACCTGTATCACTCCCTTAGGAGGGGAGAGTTCTATCCATTGAACTACGGTGGCTTGGACAAAGATTGTAGGCTCGGGTATTGTGAGCGGATTGTCACGAATTCAGGCAAGGAGGCGACCCATGGGCATGTGGATAGAACTCGGTGTATTTGGTTTGGTATTTGTGTTTGCCTGGCACCAATTGCGTGACTTGAAAAAAGAGCGACTCAAGCGTGAAAAGCAGCAGGCTGAAGTTTCAGACGAGACTAAAAATTAACAAATTACTTGCTCAACATACGCATTGCATCTTCCAGCCCTTTAAGCGTCAGCGGAAACATGCGGTTGCTGACCAGTTGCTGAATGATGCTGATACTTTGGCGGTATTGCCACACGCCCAAGGGCTCGGGGTTGATCCAGGCGAATTTGGGATAGGCGTGGGTTAAGCGCTGTATCCACTCGGCACCGGCTTCTTCATTGTTGTATTCCACGCTGCCGCCGGGCTGCAATATTTCATATGGGCTCATGGTGGCGTCGCCGACAAACACCAGTTTATGGTCTTTGTTGTACTTGCGGATCACGTCCCAGGTGTCAAACTTTTCAGCGAAGCGTCGCCGGTTGTTCTTCCATAAAAAATCGTAAACGCAATTGTGAAAGTAGAAAAACTCCAGGTGCTTGAACTCGCCCTTGACCGCTGAAAACAATTCTTCCACGCGGCTGATGTGTTCGTCCATGGTGCCACCTACGTCCATCAACAGCAGCAACTTGACGTTGTTGTGCCGCTCGGGCCGCATTTTGATGTCAAGGTAACCTGCGTTGGCCGCTGTGCTGCGAATGGTGTTGTCCAGATCAAATTCGTCTTCCGCGCCTTCGCGCGCAAACCGGCGCAATCGGCGCAGTGCCACCTTGATATTGCGCGTGCCCAATTCGATACTGTCGTCATAGTCTTGGTACGCACGTTGGTCCCACACTTTGACCGCGCTTTTGTTGCCACCCTTGCCGCCTATGCGTATGCCTTGCGGGTTGTAGCCGCCGTTGCCGAAGGGCGAGGTGCCGCCTGTGCCTATCCATTTGCTGCCGCCTTCGTGGCGTTCTTTTTGTTCTTCTAGGCGTTTTTTCAATGTCTCCATCAACTCGTCCCAGCCCATTTTTTCAATAGCGGCTTTTTGCTCGGGCGTGAGTTCGTTTTCCAGGATTTTTTTCAACCACTCCATGGGCACATCGGCGGCGAAATCGGTCAGCATTTCCACGCCTTTGAAATACGCGCCAAAGGCTTTGTCGAACTTGTCGAAATGCTTTTCGTCTTTGATCAGCGTAGTGCGGCTGAGGTAATAAAAATCATCCATGCTGCACGCATCGCTTTGCGGCCCGACCACGTTGGCTTGCATGGCTTCGAGCAGCATCAAAAACTCTTTGACCGACACCGGCAGTTTGGCGGCGCGCAATGTGTAAAAGAAGTCGATCAGCATGGTTTGGCTTTAGCGGTTACGGCTTTGCATGAACACCAGTTTTTCAAACAGCGTCACGTCTTGCTCGTTCTTCAGCAACGCACCCACCAACGGCGGCACTGCCACTTTGTCGTCCTGGGTTTGCAGCGCGGCCAGCGGAATGTCTTCGGCCACCAGCAGTTTGAGCCAATCCAGCAATTCGGACGTTGACGGTTTTTTCTTCAAACCGGGTAAACCGCGCACGTCGTAAAAGGTCTTGAGGGCAGCGGCCAGCAAATCTTTTTTCAAATTCGGGAAGTGCACGTCGATGATTTGCCGCATGGTGTCGGCCTCGGGGAATTTGATGTAGTGGAAAAAGCAGCGGCGCAAAAATGCATCCGGCAGTTCTTTTTCGTTGTTCGAGGTGATGAACACCAATGGGCGTGTGGTGGCTTTGATGAGTTCACGGGTTTCATAGCAGTAAAACTCCATGCGATCAAGTTCGCGCAACAAGTCGTTGGGAAATTCAATGTCTGCTTTGTCAATCTCATCGATCAGCAAAGCCACCGGTTCTTTGGCGGTGAATGCCTGCCACAACACGCCTTTGATGATGTAGTTTTCTATGTTTTTGACCCTCTCGCCGCCGTCGAGATCCGCCATCTGGCTGTCGCGCAAACGGCTGACTGCGTCGTATTCATACAGGCCTTGCTGCGCTTTGGTGGTCGATTTCACATGCCATTGAAGCAGCGGCATATTCAAGGCAGCAGCCACTTCCTCGGCCAGCATGGTTTTGCCTGTACCCGGTTCGCCTTTGATCAACAGAGGGCGTTTGAGGGTGATGGCGGCGTTGACTGCCAGCATCAAGTCCTGCGTGGCAACATAATTTTTTGAACCTTGGAACTTCATTTTTCAGCCTTTTAGGGTATTGACGCGGAGCTTACAAACCACGTCGATATAATCTTTGGAGTTTCAATGATTGTCTGTCCAAAATGAATAAGTTTTATACGTCAGTATTCGTGTTGTTTGTCGCATGTGCGACCTCTTATGTTAATGCTCAGGAAGCCGGGGACGCTAAATTAGGCGAAACCAAAATTGCCATGTGCATAGGTTGCCACGGCATCAAAGGCTATCAGGCCAGCTTCCCCGAGGTGTATAAGGTTCCCAAGATTTCCGGCCAGACCGCTGCTTACATTGTTTCTGCTTTGACTGCTTATCAAAAAGGCGACCGCAAGCATCCCACCATGAGAAGCATTGCCGCTTCACTGACGCCTAAGGACATGGCGGATATTGCAGCCTATTACGAAACCCATGGCAAAGACAGCGCACCTGCAGTCCCTGAAAAAGCTGCTGATGCAACCGGCAAAGTGGCTGAGTTGGTCGCCAAAGGCGCTTGTACTTCTTGCCACGGTGCCAATCTGAACAAACCCATGGTGCCCGGTTACCCCAAAATTGCCGGCCAGCACAAAGACTATGTGTATGTCGCACTCAAGTCCTACAAATCAGAAAACCAAGCCACATGGGGCCGCAACAATGGCGTCATGGGCGGCATTGCCAAGCAATTCACATTGGAAGAGTTGAAGGAACTCGCCGCTTATGTGAGCCAGCAGAAAGGCGATTTGCAGACTGTGCCTCAGTCCAAATTCCGCTGATCACTTCGCTGAGTTCAAAGATAAAAAGTCCACTTCGGTGGACTTTTTTCATGGCGCTTCAAACTTTCAATCGCGCGTGGCCCGGCGCTGCACCGCATCGATATAGGCTTGTCCGTCCGGTGGCCTGCCGCTGCGCTGGCTTTCCCACAACATGGTGCCCAAACATTCCATCACCTCGTGGTGTGCCTCATGCAGATCAGTTCGCTTGGCCGCCAGCAATTCAACCGCTTGGCGAATGCCTTGGGGCTGATCGATGGAACATTGCTCGCTGATGGACAAATGCATGGACAAATGCAAAAAAGGATTGCCTTGGCTGTCGTCAAATTGACTGCTTAAAGCGCTTTCCTTGTCTGCCAGAAGCGCGTGGTACTCGGGGTGAAGCGCAATCCATTCACCGGCCAGCGTCTCCAACGGATCGACCAACCGGCCTTGGGTCAGCTTGGCATAGACTTGGCAGAAGAAGCGTCGGACGTCTTGTTGTGAGGGACTGAACATGCCGCCTATTGTCAACCAGAGAATTTCATGAACCAAGCTTTTATTTGTGACGCCATCCGCACGCCCTTCGGCCGCTATGGCGGTGCCTTGTCTTCCGTGCGAGCAGACGATCTGGCCGCAATCCCCTTGCGCGCATTGATGGCGCGTAACCCGAATGTGGATTGGCAGGCCGTGACCGATGTTTTGTATGGCTGTGTCAATCAGGCGGGCGAAGACAACCGCAACGTCGCGCACATGGCCAGTCTGCTGGCAGGCTTGCCGCAGCAGATTCCGGGAGCCACCATCAACCGCTTGTGCGGCTCGGGCATGGACGCCTTGGGCACAGCCGCGCGTGCTATTCGCGCCGGTGAGGCCACACTGATGATTGCAGGCGGTGTGGAAAGCATGAGCCGGGCGCCGTTTGTCATGCCCAAGGCCGAATCGGGGTTTGCGCGCAACCCGCAAATTTTTGATACCACCATAGGCTGGCGTTTCATCAACCCGGTCATGAAAGCCATGTACGGCGTGGATGCCATGCCCGAAACCGCTGAGAACGTCGCCACTGACTACAAGATCGAGCGCGAAGCCCAGGACCGCATGGCACTGGCCAGCCAATTGAAAGCCGTGGCAGCGCAAAAGTCGGGCGTATTGGCTGAGGAAATCACACCGGTGAGCATTCCGCAGAAAAAAGGCGAGCCCATCATCGTTGACAAAGACGAACACCCGCGCGAAACCAGCCTGGAAAAACTGGCGCAACTCAAAGGCGTGGT
Organism: uncultured Burkholderiales bacterium; assembly: GCA_903887325.1. Taxonomy (GTDB): domain Bacteria; phylum Pseudomonadota; class Gammaproteobacteria; order Burkholderiales; family Burkholderiaceae_C; genus Limnohabitans. Next base: position 49,165 of record CAISPG010000106.1, read on the forward strand.
GCGGCCTGACGGCACGGTGACCGCAGGCAACGCCAGCGGCGTAAACGACGGCGCATGCGCGATTTTGCTGGCCGATGAAGCCACCGCCAAAGTGCATGGACTGACACCGCGCGCCCGCGTGGTCGGCATGGCAACCGTAGGTGTAGCGCCGCGTGTCATGGGCATAGGCCCGGCTCCCGCGACCGAAAAAGTGCTGGCGCTGACCGGCTTGAAGCTGGCGCAAATGGATGTGATCGAATTGAACGAAGCATTCGCCGCGCAAGGCATTGCTGTGTTGCGCATGCTGGGTTTGCAAGACGATGACCCGCGCGTCAACCCGAATGGCGGCGCGATTGCACTGGGGCATCCGCTGGGAGCCAGCGGCGCAAGATTGGTGACCACGGCCACCAACCAGTTGCATCGAACCGGTGGACGTTACGCCTTGTGCACCATGTGTATCGGTGTGGGGCAGGGGATTGCTGTCATCATCGAGCGGGTTTAAGTCACGCTGTTGAAAATAAGAAAGGCCGCTGATGCGGCCTTTTTGTTATTCGATCTTTCTGATTTATTTAGCTGCTTCGCTTGATGGCGCTCTGGTAAACCTGATTTTTGTCACGTTTGCCTATAGCAATGACTAACACCACCAATCGAAGATCAATTACTTCATATACCAAACGATAGCCAGCGTCGCGCAACTTTATCTTGTAAGTATTCTTCAATTCACCTTGCAGTTTGGCTGCCGGCACATGTGGAGCTAGTAGGCGTTTGGCTAGTGCTTGTTGAAACTGTGATTTGATTGAACCGTCTAACTTTTTCCATTCCTTGAACGCAAGTTCGTGGAACTCAAGTTCATAGGTCTTCAAGTCTGACCTTCACAGTTTTGCCTCCAGTTCGGGCTTTGACGGTTTTGGTCAGGGCGGCATCTTCCAATTGCTCCAGCATATCTTCATAGTCTGAAGCTGAAATTAAATAAGCGGTCGGCTTGTTGTGGTTCAAGATGGCAACCGGTGAAGAGTTGGCCACTTCAATGACTTCAGCGGGGCTGCGCCGCAAATCCGTCATGCTGACGGTATTTCGGGCAAAGATGGCTTGGGTGATGGACATATTTGACATCAGAAAAAGCACATTATTTAGTGTATTTTGGGGTGTGTCAATAAGCTTTCAGACATAAGCTTTCAGAGATTGAATGTTCATTGCTCAACAAAAGCCCGTTCCACCACAAAATCGCCCGGCGTGCTGGTATTGCCTTCGGCAAAGCCTCGCTCTTCCAACATGGTTTTCAGCTCTTTGAGCATTTGCGGACTGCCGCACAGCATGACGCGGTCATCTTTGGGGTTGAAAGCGGGCAGTCCCAAGTCGGCAAACAATTTGCCTGAGTTGATCAAATCGGTCATGCGGCCTTGGTTTTTAAATGGCTCGCGGGTGACGGTGGGGTAATACAAAAACTGTTGGCTTACCATTTCACCGAGCAATTCATGCTTAGGCAGCTCTTGCGTGAGGTAATCGTGGTAGGCCAATTCGTTGACTTGGCGCACGCCGTGCACGATGATGACTTTTTCGAAGCGCTCGTAGGTGTCAGGGTCGCGCACGATGCTGAGGTAGGGTGCCAAGCCGGTGCCGGTGCCCAGCAGGTACAGGTTTTTACCGGGCAGCAAATAATCAATCAGCAAAGTGCCGGTGGGTTTGCGCCCGACAATGATTTTGTCGCCGACCTGTATGTGCTGAAGGCGCGACGTGAGAGGGCCGTCCTGCACTTTGATGCTGAGAAATTCCAGGTGTTCTTCGTAATTCGGGCTGACGATGCTGTAAGCGCGCAGCAGCGGTTTGCCGTCGACTTTCAAACCGATCATGGTGAAATGGCCGCTGGAAAAGCGCAGGGCGGTGTCGCGGGTGGTGGTAAAACTGAATAAGCGATCGGTCCAGTGGTGAACGGATAAGACGGTTTCTTCTAGGAAGGCACTCATGGACGGGTCTGGTGAAATGTAAAAACAATCATTTTAGTTGACGGCAGAGCGGTGTGAAGACGTGGCCCGACCGCATAAGCATATACAAGGATACCCAGCAACATGAAAAAACAATTCAAGACGTTTGAAGAGGTGAAAGCCTGTGTCGGTCAGGATGTGGCGATCAGCGACTGGACGACCGTGACCCAAAGCCAGATCAATCTGTTTGCCGACGCCACCAATGACCACCAATGGATCCATATTGACAAAGAAAAAGCCGCCGCAGGCCCTTTCGGCACCACCATTGCCCATGGTTTTTTGACGCTGTCTTTGCTGCCGAATTTTTTCGAATCAGCCTATGCCAACGACCAGACCCGCATGGGTATCAATTACGGTTTGAACAAAGTGCGGTTTACCGCGCCGGTGCCGGTAGACAGCCGTTTGCGCGGGCATTTGCATTTACTGGCCTGCGAAGACATAGAGCCCAAGGGCATACAAATGACTTGGAAAGTCACGGTAGAGCGAGAGGGCAGCGACAAGCCGGTGTGCGTGGCCGAATCCGTGGTGCGCCACTACGCCTGATCGCCAACTCCTGCGGGCATGGCAAAGCCTTGTTGACGCCAAGCCTCGTACACCACCACGGCCACCGCATTGGATAAATTCAGGCTGCGCTGACCTGGCAGCATGGGAAGACGCAGCAAGCGATGCGGCTTAAAACTTTCTCTGAGTTCTGCATCCAAGCCGCGTGTTTCTGAGCCAAAGACCAGCCAATCGCCGATTGAAAAACGGGCCTCGTGCACGCTCATGCTGGCGTGGGTGCTGAGACCGAAGCTGCGCAAGCTGTCGGGATGTTCACTTTGCAGAAAATGCGCCCAGCTTTGGTGGCGTTTGACACTGGCGTATTCGTGGTAATCCAATCCTGCGCGGCGCATGCTTTTGTCGTCCATGGAAAAGCCCAGCGGCTCGATCAAATGCAATACGCAGCCGGTGTTGGCGGCCAGGCGAATGATGTTGCCTGTGTTAGGCGGTATCTCGGGTTGGACCAGTACGATATTGAACATATTTCAGGCGAATTTAAAACATCATTGTGGCCTTGAATCAGCATCGGCCCGGGCAAACACCAGGCAATTGACTTCTTTGGCACCGGCTTCAAGCAAAGCTTCGGTGCACGCCTTCAAGGTACTGCCAGTGGTCATGACATCGTCGACCAGCAAAACGCGGCTGCCCCGGATGGCCTGTGACATGGACGGATTGACTGCCATTGAATGACGCAGATTGAGCTGGCGCAGTGTGCGGTCCAGCCCCGCCTGGGGCGAGGTATGGCGCAGCCGCCACAAAATTTTCTGGCTCACACGTCCGGGTGCCAAATACCCGGCGAGCAGGGCGGACTGGTTAAAGCCCCGCTCGCGCAAACGCTCAGCGGCCAAAGGCACGGGCAGCACAAAACCGGCATCCGCAATCAAGGCCTGAGCGGCAGGATCTGCCATCAGTAACTTCGCGAAAAAGCGATGCAAGCCGGGGTACTCGCGAAACTTGAAGTCGATGATCATGTCGCGCCAGGGCGGGGCGTAACTGACAGCTGCTGCAGCCTGTGTCCACGGCGGCGGCGCGGTCCTGCATAGGTCACAGATATCAATTCCGCATGGCAATGCGCAACGGCGGCAACGCGTTTGACGGTTCAAATGCTTGTTCAGACACGGGGCGCAGATCACGTCTTCACACCAGCAGTTGCAGATCCTGCACATGCCGTGCCGCGCAAGTGTGCGAAGACCGCGCTCAATAGCCTTGAAAGCCGGCCAACTTCGGTATGCTCTGTGAACGGTGGACATGCCATCAATGTAGGAATCAATCAAACAAATGTCTGTGAGCGCTTCACCTGATCGCAGTGATGCATTGCCGCCGCTGGATGCGCGTGCTGCCGAACTTGCCGCCCGCAAAACCAGTCTTGCAGGCCCGGCCTGGTTGCAGGATGAAGTGGCGTCTCGCATGGCTCAGCGTTTGTCATTGATACGCAAAGCGCCTGCCAACTGGATTGATTGGCAACCCAGAACCGGCGGGCTGGCCTCATTGGCATTGGTGCAGTCGATATACCCCGAGGCTTGCGCCACAGTGTTGGAACCACATCCGGCAGATCTGCATTGGGTGACTCAAGCACAAAAAGCACCATGGTGGCGGATCTGGAACAGACCCAAAATGTCTTATGCGCCAGAGCCCGACGGCAAGGCTGGCATGGTCTGGAGCAATATGCTGTTGCATCAGCATGCACAACCTGAAGCCTTAATGAAAGACTGGTGTCAGGCCTTAGAGTCTAATGGTTTTGTGATGTTTTCCTGCCTCGGGCCGGACAGCTTGCAGGAGTTGCGCTCGCTTTACGTCGACTTGAAATGGCCGCCGCCGCACCACGCATTTACCGATATGCACGACTGGGGCGACATGCTTTTGCAAGCCGGATTCGGCCAGCCTGTGATGGACATGGAACGCATCACATTGACTTATGCGACTGCGGATGCGGTTTTAAAAGACTTGCGGGCCTGGGGAAGAAATTTAGATCCCGGGCGATTTGGCTCACTTCGCGGGCGCAAGTGGTTTGAGCAACTCCGCAATGCGATGAATGCTCAACTGATTTCCCCCAAGCACGAGGGGCTTTTGATGCTGACTTTTGAAATTATTTACGGCCACGCTTTCAAGGCCGCGCCGGTGGCACGCGTACAAGATGTGACGGTTGTCAGCCTGCAGCAGATGAAAAACATGATCTCGGCAGACAAAACGGGGCCCGTAGCTTCTGAATCCGGTGTCTAAGTATTTGCGTAAATATTTCCTCTGTTGAGCAGCAAGCTTCGCGTCAGGCTTTGACAGCTTGTCCGTTGCTACAATCTTGTGGTTTAGCGCATGAATTTTCCTGTCGGATCTTTACAAACATGATGAACCACATTCTCAAAAAACTGGAAACAGCCCTCTTGGCTCTCGCAGCCTATGGCGCAACTGCCGCTTGGGCCGTCAACGATTTGCCGGGCGGCCCTGCTGTCAGACAACTCAATTTGCACCCCCCTGTCACCAAAATCGCTGAGGAACAGGTCTGGCTGCACTGGTTCATGATGATTATTTGCACGGTCATTTTTGCGGCGGTGTTCGGTGTCATGTTCTATTCCATCTGGAAACACCGCAAATCGGTGGGCCACAAGGCTGCCAACTTCCATGAATCAGTCAAAGTGGAAATCGCCTGGACAGTTATTCCGTTTGTTATTGTGATTCTGATGGCCTTGCCTGCTACAAAGGCTGTGGTTGCCAGCAAGGACACCTCTAACGCCGATCTCACCATCAAAGCCACTGGTCAGCAGTGGAAATGGAGTTATGACTACATCAAGGGTGAAGGAGAGGGCATAGGCTTTGTCTCTACACTGGATAACGCTCAGCGCGAGATGTCCAACTCCGGCAAGCCTGAACCGACCGACGACTACCTGTTGAAAGTTGACAACCCGCTGGTCGTGCCTGTAGGTAAAAAAATCCGCATCATCACCACTTCGACTGACGTTATCCATTCGTTTGCCGTGAATTCATTTGGTATCAAGCAGGATGCGATTCCCGGCTTTGTGCGTGACACCTGGTTCCGCGCAGAGAAAACCGGCGATTTCCACGGCCAGTGCCAAGAGTTGTGCGGCAAAGAACACGCTTACATGCCAATCCATGTCAAGGTTGTGACCGCCGAGGAATACACCGCTTGGGTGGCTGTTGAGAATAAAAAACTGGCTGCTAAACAGGACGATCCGACCAAGGTCTGGACGCTGGCCGAATTAACCCAAAAAGGCGAAAAAATTTACACCGCCAATTGCCAGGTTTGTCACCAGCCCAATGGCAAGGGCGCAGGTCCCATCAAGCCTTTGGACGGCGCTGCCGTGGTGCTCGACGCGGATGTCACCAAACAAATCAAGGTTTTGCTCAATGGTCAAAATAACGCCATGCCAGCCTGGAAACAACTCAGCGATTCTGAAATCGCTGCTGTGATCAGTTTCACTAAAAACAACTGGTCGAACAAAACCGGTCAGATGGTTCAGCCTGCCGATGTGCACGCAGCCCGTCAATAAATCCCCAGATTTCTAAGGAACCCACATGAGCGCAGTTCTTGATCCCCACGGCCACGGTGCAGCTGACCACGGACACGATGACCACCACGGAGCACCACACGGCTGGAGACGCTGGGTGTATGCCACCAATCACAAAGACATCGGCACGCTGTATCTGCTGTTTGCTTTCACCATGTTCATCATCGGCGGCATATTGGCCTTGTTGATCCGCGCCGAGTTGTTCCAACCCGGTTTGCAATTCGTCAACCCTGAGTTGTTCAATCAATTCACCACCATGCACGGTCTGATCATGGTGTTCGGTGCCATCATGCCGGCCTTTGTCGGCTTTGCCAACTGGATGGTGCCATTGCAAATTGGCGCTGCTGACATGGCTTTTGCCCGCATGAACAATTTCAGTTTCTGGTTGATGATTCCTGCTGCTGTCATGCTGGCCGGTTCTTTCTTCATGCCCGGCGGCGCACCTGCTGCCGGCTGGACCATTTACGCGCCCTTGACTCTGCAAATGGGCCCGTCCATGGACGCAGCTATTTTTGCACTGCATATTCTGGGTGCGAGTTCCATCATGGGCTCGATCAACATCATCGTCACCATCTTGAATATGCGCGCTCCCGGCATGACACTGATGAAGATGCCAATGTTTACCTGGACCTGGTTGATCACTGCTTATTTGTTGATTGCTGTCATGCCTGTGCTGGCCGGTGCCATCACCATGACTTTGACCGATCGCCATTTCGGCACTACTTTCTTTAACCCCGCCGGCGGCGGTGACCCGGTGATGTACCAGCATATTTTCTGGTTCTTCGGACACCCTGAGGTCTACATCATGATTTTGCCGGCCTTCGGCATCGTCAGCCAGATCGTGCCTGCGTTCTCGCGCAAGAAATTGTTCGGTTATGCCTCCATGGTGTACGCCACCTCATCGATTGCTATTTTGTCTTTCATCGTCTGGGCGCATCACATGTACACCACTGGCATGCCGGTGACCGGACAGTTATTTTTCATGTACGCCACCATGCTGATTTCGATACCTACCGGCGTCAAGGTCTTCAACTGGATTGCCACCATGTGGCGCGGCTCCATGTCTTTTGAAACCCCCATGCTGTTTGCAGTTGGTTTCATCTTTGTGTTCTCCATGGGTGGTTTCACTGGACTCATTCTGTCCATGGCTCCCATCGATTTGCAATTGCAGGACGGTTATTACGTAGTGGCTCACTTCCACTATGTGCTGGTGGCAGGTTCGCTGTTTGCCATGTTCGCTGGTTATTACTACTGGGCCCCTAAGTGGACAGGCGTGATGTACAACGAAACACGCGGCAAAATCCATTTCTGGTGGACGCTGATTTCATTCAACGTGACCTTCTTCCCCATGCACTTCCTGGGATTGGCTGGCATGCCGCGTCGTTACGCTGACTACCCTATGCAGTTTGCTGATTTCAACGCATTGGCCTCGGTTGGCGCTTTCACCTTTGGTTTTGCCCAAGTCTTCTTCTTCTTCTTCATTGTCCTGCCCACCATGCGCGGCAAAGGCGAACCAGCTCCCCAGCGTCCCTGGGAAGGAGCCGAAGGTCTTGAATGGGAAGTGCCTTCACCTGCACCTTTCCACACTTTTGAAACACCGCCCAAGCTCAACAATGATGCAACTCGCATCGTTGCCTGAGACTGTTGACGCAAGCCCGGCCCCATGACACCTGAACAGAAAAAAAATAACCTGAAACTGGGGCTGATACTTGCTTCAACTGCTCTGCTGTTTTTTCTAGGCATTGTTGTCAAGATCACTTTTCTCACTCAAAGCTGAAAATGAGCTTCGGTCTTCGCATTGACAATCTGCGCATGCTGCGAAAGCTTGTGGTCGTGGCTCTAGGCATGTTCGGTTTCGGCTATGCATTGGTGCCGATGTACAAGGCCATTTGCGAGATCACCGGTGTCAACATATTGGCATTGGGTGAAAAGGAATTGCCCGGTTCAGGCAATGCCAGGCTTGAGAGTGTGAAAAATACTCAGGTTGACACCAGTCGCACCATCACGGTTGAGTTTGATGCCAACGCACGCGGCCCCTGGCATTTCAAACCTATGCAAAGCTCAGTGCAAGTACACCCGGGTGAATTGACCACGGTAATGTACGAATTTCAAAATGTGCAAAACCGCACCATGTCTGCACAAGCCATTCCCAGTTATGCGCCGCATGAAGCTGCCGCGTATTTCAATAAGGTCGAATGTTTTTGCTTTAACCAGTACACACTGGCGCCCGGTGAGAAAAAACAGTGGCCGGTGGTGTTTGTGGTTGACTCGAAATTGGCCAAAAATGTGAACACTATCACTTTGTCATATACCTTTTTTGAGGTGGGCAGCAAAACACCGCCGGCACCTTCTGGTACTGTTTCTTTAATTGGCGAACAGAAAGCCGGTGTATGAGCAGCGAACCTGTAGTGATGGACAAACCTTTGCAGGTAAAGAAGCCTTTATGGCGCGCCATCGTTGCCGTGTCATGGTCGTTCATAGGCATTCGAAAGAACAGTGAGTTTCAAGAAGATTTGTCGCAAATCACGCCCTTACATATTCTCGGCGTTGGCTTTGTGGCAGGTTTATTGTTTGTGATCGGATTGATTGTTGTGGTCAATCTGGTGGTTGCGAAATAAAAGGAGTCGAGATGAGCAGCACATCCCATGGCGTCAAGCCTTATTACTTTGTCCCTGAGCCTTCCCGCCATCCGGCGGTGGCCGCATTGGGTTTGTTTTTTGTCATCTTCGGAGCCAGCCAGTGGGTCAATGATGTCAGCTGGGGCAAATATTCCGTGCTTCTAGGTTTGGCCATCTGGTTGACTGTGTTGTTTCAATGGTTCAGCCAATCGATTTCCGAGAGCGAGTCTGGACAGTATGGCCGCAAAGTTGAACTCTCTTTCCGCTGGAGCATGAGCTGGTTTATCTTTTCTGAAGTGATGTTTTTCGGTGCCTTTTTCTCCGCCTTGTGGTGGGCCCGTGTGCATTCTGTTCCAGCGCTGGGTAACTTGGACAATTCATTGCTGTGGCCCGGTTTCAAAGCCGCATGGCCCACCGTTGTCGCAGGCGCAACGGCTTCCCCCGGCGGCATCATCGAACCATTCCAAACCATGACGCCTTTCTGGCTACCTACGATCAACACTGCATTGCTGTTGAGCTCGGGCGTGACATTGACGATTGCTCACCATGCGCTGTTGGAAAATCACCGCGCCAAAACCATTCAGTTCATGTGGCTCACAGTGTTGCTGGGAGTGGTTTTCCTGGGTGTACAGGGTTATGAGTATTTCCATGCTTATCATGAGATGAATTTGAAGCTCAGCTCAGGCGTATACGGCTCCACCTTCTTCATGCTGACCGGTTTTCATGGTTTTCACGTGTTTGTCGGCATGCTGATGTTGTTCTTTATTACACTGCGTTTGCAAAAAGGGCACTTCTCCGCTGATCACCATTTCGGATTTGAAGGTGCCGCCTGGTACTGGCACTTTGTGGATGTGGTCTGGCTGGGCTTGTACATCCTGGTCTACTGGCTCTGAACCGCCTCAGATGAAAAAGGGCCGCAATTGCGGCCTTTTTCTTTGAATGGCTGTATGCCGTTCAGGTTGGGGTCAAAGGAATACCGGTTGGTTGTACCCAGCCCATTTTCCAGGACAGCAAAATGCATAGGAACAAGACGATGGAGATACCTACCCTGAAAGCCAGCGCCCGCATCATGCGGCTGGACTTGGGTGCGCCTTCAGCGTCGCCTCGCATCATGAAAAAAAATGCGGTCGCCAAGGCGGCCAATATGCCTAGAAATGCAATTGCAATAAGTATATTCATGGCGCAGATTATCCAGTGAATTCAACCCGTGCTTTCTTACCCGGTAAACCATGGTTTAGACAGCCGTGGCTGGTTTTTCTGGCGGCTGTGCTGGTTGCTGCTTTGACAGCACGACTGGGATTCTGGCAATTGTCCAGAGCAGAAGAAAAACGCGCTTTGCAGCAAGCTGTTGATGTGCAGACTGCGCTCACGCCGTTGCTCGCGCAGGACTTGTTGCAGGACACTAGCCTGTGGCAGCAAACACATAGGCGAGTGACCCTTGAGGGTCAGTGGCTGTCTGATAAGACGGTATATCTGGACAATCGGGTTCACCGCGGTCAATCCGGGTTTTGGGTGATGACGCCTTTGCGTTGGGCACCCGGTCAGGTGGTCTGGGTACAGCGCGGTTGGGTGGTGCGTGACGCCAGGGACGCAGCCAAGGCCGCGCCTGTGCTGACGCCGCAGTCCGGTTCTGTTATCACTGGCAGAATTGCAACCGGGCTGTCGCACATGGTGGAGTTGAAAAAAACTGAGAGTCCGGCCGGTTCATCAGGATTGACGATTCAAGCGAATCTGGATTTGTCTCAAATGCAAGCGATGGTCAGCGACAAGGTCACCGGTTTGCTGATACAGACTGACGCAGACAGTGAAGGTTTGCGGCGTGACTGGTCGTTGGTAGGTGTGGGGCCGGAAAAAAACATGGCTTATGCCTTTCAATGGTTCGGCCTGAGCGCTTTAGTTACGCTGTTGTATGTATGGTTTCAATGGATAGGGCCGCTGCGTCATGCAAGAAAATAATCAAGAACAACACAAGCCACAAGCGCTGGGCTTGACGGTGTATGACCTGCCCGATCCTGTCTCGGTGGCAGACGGGGAAGCGCGCCGCACTGCCAGCGGTCGTCTGCGCATGTTGCTTGTCATGCTCATATGCGCTGCGCCTGTGATCGCTTCATACCTCACTTTTTACGTCATCAGACCGCAGTCTTCACGCAATTTCGGCGAACTGATTCAGCCTGTCAAATCCCTTCCGGCTATCCCCGTCACTACGCTGGACGGCAAGACCATAGACATGCAAAGCCTCAAAGGCCAATGGTTGTTGGTCAGCGTGTCTTCAGGTGCTTGCGCCATTGATTGCCAGAATACGCTGTTGTTTCAGCGGCAAATCCGCGCTTCTCTGGGCCGAGAAAAAGACCGTACCGACTGGGTCTGGTTCATCACAGATGACGAGCCAGTCGACGCCGCATTGAAATCAGGCATGATGGACGCGGTGATTTTGCGGATACCGCAAGCGCAATTGGCCACATGGCTGGCTCCTGCGCCCGGCCACGCATTGAATGAACATTTGTACCTGGTTGATCCGCGAGGTGATTGGATGATGCGTTTCCCGGCCGGATTGACCATGGATCATGCGGCTATGTTGAAAAAAGACTGGGAGCGCTTGCTGCGCGCTTCAGCGTCATGGGACCAGTCAGGTCGTTAACCCGTATGAATGAAGTCAGTCTGTTCAACATCGCGCCTTTGCTGCAGTTGCTTGCACTTGCAGTGCTGTTAGCCATTGCCCCCCTGAGCTGGGTCTGGATGAAAAACAGACACACTCAAGTCTCGCATCGCATGCGCCACCTGACGCTGATCACCTTGTTTCTGACTTTCGATCTGGTGCTGTTCGGTGCCTTTACCCGACTGACAGACTCCGGTTTGGGCTGCCCGGATTGGCCTGGCTGCTACGGGCACGCCAGCCCGGTGGGTGCAAGCCAAGCCATTGCGACAGCGCAATCAGCCATGCCTACAGGTCCTGTCACTTTGAAAAAATCCTGGATAGAAATGATTCACAGGTACCTGGCCATGCTGGTGGGCATTTTGATATTGACGCTGGCGGCTTTCACCTGGCGCACCGAGCGCAGTTTGTGGGTGTGGCCATCGCTCACGCTGGTCTGGGTGTGTGTGCAAGGGACATTCGGTGCGCTCACAGTGACCATGAAACTGTTTCCCTTGATTGTCACGCTGCATTTGCTGGGCGGCATGCTGTTGCTGGTGTTTTTGATGGTGCAACTCGTTCGTCAACGTCATGCCAACAATCACGCATCCTTACAAGCTGTACCGGTTTGGTTGTATCTGCTGACTTTGGCCTGTTTTCTGAGCGTTTTGATTCAAACAGGTTTGGGTGCCTGGGTTAGCAGCAATTACGCGGTGCTGGCCTGTGACACTTATCCGATGTGCCAGAACAGTTGGTGGCCTGACATGAACATGGACAAGGCCTTCGAGTTCTGGCGCGGCCTGGGTCTGGATGCAGACGGTCAGGCTTTGCCTTTCCAAGCATTGACCGCCATACACATGGTGCATCGTTGGCATGCACTTTTACCAGCGCTTTTGCTGCTGTTGGTGGCGGCAGGCTGGTGGCATAGAGGTTTGAAAACGCCGGCGCGTCTGCTATCAGCCTTGTTATTGCTTCAGTTTGCCACCGGTATTTCAAACGCAGTGTTGGGCTGGCCGATGTTGGCCGCCTTGTTGCACACTGGCTCAGCGGCAGCTTTGTTGCTGGTTTTGACATGGACGCTGGCATCCACCCGGCCACGCCGTTCCGATCGCATTGCGGCTACCTTCAACAGACACATGCTATGAAAAAGCTTTCCGAGTACATGCCCTTGCGCTGGCAGCAGTTCAATGCCTTGACCAAACCCAGGGTGATCCAGCTGATTGTGTTTTGTGCCCTCATCGGCATGGTGCTGGCGGTGCCCGGTGTGCCTGGTCTGGCAGATATCAAGCTCGCCACCATTGCCTGTTTGGGTATCTGGCTGGTCTCTGGTGCTGCGGCCGCATTCAACTGCATCGTCGAGCAAGCGATTGACGCGCGCATGAAGCGCACCGCCTGGCGTCCGACGGCCAAAGGTGAACTCACAGACCGTGACACCTTGCTTTTCTCTGCTGTCTTGTGTGTGTTGGGTTCTGTGATTTTGTATGTCTGGGTCAACCCTTTGACCATGTGGCTGACCTTTGCCACCTTTGTTGGCTACGCCGTCATTTACACCGTGATTCTCAAGCCCTTGACACCGCAAAACATCGTCATAGGCGGCGCTTCAGGTGCGATGCCACCGGTGCTGGGTTGGGCCGCCATGACCGGCGAGGTAGGACCCGAAGCACTGATTTTGTTCTTGATTATTTTTCTGTGGACACCGCCGCACTTCTGGGCTCTGGCGCTGTACCGGGTCGAGGATTACCGTAAATCGGGCTTGCCCATGCTGCCGGTGACGCACGGCAATGAGTTCACGCGCTTGCAGATATTGCTCTACACCATTGTCTTGCTGGCGGCTTGTCTCATGCCTTTTGTTTACCGCATGAGCGGCTGGTTTTACCTGGTCAGCGCTTTGATTTTGAGTCTGATGTTCTGTTGGTACGGTTGGGCCTTGTGGCGTCAGTATTCAGATGAGCTCGCGCGCAAGACATTCAAGTTTTCATTGGTGCACCTGAGTCTGTTGTTTGCCGCATTCCTGATCGACCATTACATCCCCGGAAGTTAAAAATGATTTTTTGGCGCTTGTGCTTGTGCTTGTGCTTGTTTTTAGGTGTGTTGATGGCTTGCACGCCTGACAAGCCTGTGTTCAAAGCAATTGATTTGACCGGCGCTGATTACGCCCTGGGCTTTGAGTTGCCGGACCAAAACGGGCAAAAACGCACACTGGCAGATTTCAAAGGCAAGGTGGTCGTGGTTTTTTTCGGCTATACCCAATGCCCTGATATTTGCCCGACGACTTTGAGCGAATGGGTTCAAGTCAAGAAGGCCTTGGCTGACAAGGGCGATTTGCTGCAAGCCGTGTTCATCACGCTCGACCCTGAAAGAGACACGCCTGAATTGTTGAAAGCCTATATGGCCAATTTCGATCCGTCTTTTCTGGCCTTGATCCCGCCTGTGTCTGACTTGCCCGAACTGGCTAAAAGCTTTAAGGTCTATTACAAAAAAATACCTTTAACCGGCAACGCCGACAGCTACACCATGGACCACAGTGCAGGCACTTATGTGTATGACACCAACGGCCGGTTGCGCTTGTATGCCCGCTACGGTTTGGGGCCGGCAGCCATGACGGCTGACATTGCACAGTTGCTGAAATAAAAAAACCGCTTGAGGCTTTTAGGCCTGCAAGCGGTGACGTTAAGCGTGAATTAAATCACGCGTATTCAATCAAAGCAGCTTTCATTTTTTTCATGGCAGCCACTTCAATCTGGCGTATGCGTTCTGCACTGACGCCGTACTCGGCCGCGAGTTCGTGCAGCGTCATGCCGCCCGAGTTGTCGTCATTCACTTTGAGCCAACGCTCTTCCACAATCCGGCGGCTGCGATCGTCGAGTACAGCCAAGGCTTGTGTGATGCCGTCACTGGACAACATGTCGCGCTGATGCGCTTCAATCATGGCGGTAGGTTCATGGTGGGTATCAGCCAGGTAGGCGATAGGGCCGAAGGCTTCATCGCCATCGTCGCCGGAAGTAGGGTCCAACAGCACATCGCCACCGGCCATGC
>CAISPG010000107.1 GCA_903887325.1 uncultured Burkholderiales bacterium
CCGGTGAGCATCTTGCCGTTGAGCAGCAATGTTTGACCCGGTTTCCAAGCCGCCACTTGTTCGCGGGTCAAGGCATTTAAATCGACGCGCTGGCTTTTTTGCGTGTCCGGCATCCAATCCACTTTGGGCCAGCTGTCCAGCGACGGCGGGTCCAGGTAGACCGGGCCACTGCCGTCCATCACAAAATGCGCATGCCGGGTCGCTGCGCAGTTCGGGATCATGGCCACCGGCTTGCTGGCCGCGTGCGTCGGGTACATCTTGATTTTGATGTCCAGCACCGTGGTCAGGCCGCCCAGTCCTTGCGCGCCAATGCCAAGCGCATTCACTTTCTCGTACAACTCCAAGCGCAATTCTTCAGTTTGCGTCAGCTTTTCGCCTTTGGATGACTTGGCTTGCAACTCGTACATGTCCAAGTCGTCCATCAAACTTTCTTTGGCCATCAGCATGGCTTTTTCCGCCGTGCCGCCAATGCCAATTCCCAGCATGCCCGGCGGGCACCAGCCCGCGCCCATGGTTGGCACGGTTTTCAGCACCCAGTCCACCAGGTTGTCGCTGGGGTTGAGCATGACCATCTTGGATTTGTTTTCGCTGCCGCCGCCCTTGGCCGCGACGGTGACTTCCAGTGTGTCGCCCGGCACCAGTTCAGTAAAAATGACCGCCGGTGTGTTGTCGCCGGTGTTCTTGCGCGCGAACTGAGGATCAGCAACCACGCTGGCGCGCAAGCGGTTGTCCGCGTTGTTGTAGGCGCGACGTACGCCTTCGTTGATGGCGTCGTCCAAACTGCCGCTGAAACCCTCGAAGCGCACGCCCATGCCGACTTTGAGAAACACATTCACGATGCCGGTGTCTTGGCAAATCGGACGGTGACCGGTGGCGCTCATTTTGCTGTTGGTAAGGATTTGCGCGATCGCATCTTTGGCGGCGGCGCTTTGCTCGCGCTCGTAAGCACGCGCCAGGTGCGCGATGTAATCAGCCGGGTGGTAATAGCTGATGTATTGCAGCGCGGCTGCGACGGATTCAATCAAATCGTGTTGGGTGATGTGGCTCATGGTTTTCAATGTTTCAAAGTGAAAGTTCAGTGTGCTTGGTGGTCGTGCTCGATGGCGCGGGTTTCATTCAGCAGTTTGTCGGTGTAGGCAATTGCCATGGCGCTGAGCAAAAAGGTGATGTGAATAATGGTTTGCCAGATCAGTACTTTTTCGTCGTAGTTGGCGGCGTTGATGAATGTTTTCAGCAAATGAATCGATGAGATGCCGATGATGGCCATGGCCAGTTTGACTTTCAATACCGATGCGTTCACATGGCTTAACCATTCCGGTTGGTCGGGGTGGTTTTCTAGGTACATACGTGAAACAAAAGTTTCGTAACCGCCGACAATGACCATGATCAACAGGTTGGAGATCATCACCACGTCAATCAAGGCCAGCACCACCAGCATGATGATGGTTTCGTTCAAACCGGTGGGCGCTGCGTCGGTTTTGTAACCTATGCCGTTGATCAGTGCCTGCAAGGCGGTCTGGCTGCCAAAAGCCGCTTCCAGCAAATGCACCAGTTCCACCCAGAAATGAAAGGCGTAGACGGCTTGCGCGGCGATCAGCCCCAGGTAGAGGGGAAGTTGTAGCCAGCGGCTGGAAAAAATCAAGCGGGACAGGGGCGAACTTTGGCGTGGCGGGCGGGTTTTGTCGGGGGCGGACATGGGCATCACTTTCGTCGGGTAAGACAAGCTGCACAAATAAGTGATTCTAGGGAATAGGTCAGGGTCTGTCCGTAAGCTCCAAGCCAGTCAGTGGCATGTAAGAGCCATGCACGACAGTCTTACCTAACCAGAGCCGCAAAGCGGCCATTCAACATCAGGAGACAAGCCATGAGCCAAGATCACGCCTTACCGGTGTTCACACCGCCCGCCCACTTCGCCAAGCAAGCTGCCGTGTCCGGCATGGACGCTTACCACGCGCTGGTCAAGCATGCTGAAGATGATTACGAAGGTTTTTGGGCGGCGCAGGCCAAGCGCTTGTTGCACTGGCAAACCCCGTTCACCAAAAAGCTGAACCAGGACAAAGCACCGTTTTTCACTTGGTTTGAAGACGGTCGTTTGAACGCTTCCTACAACTGTCTGGATCGCAATGTCGAGCTCGGCCTTGGAGACAAAACCGCCATCATTTTTGAAGCAGACGGCGGTGAAGTCACACGCACCAGCTATTCGCAACTGCTGGCGCGCACCTGCCAGATCGCCAACGCCATGAAGTCATTGGGCGTGGTCAAGGGCGACCGCGTCATTATTTATATCTCTATGTCGGTAGACGGTGTCGCCGCCATGCAAGCCTGCGCCCGCATAGGCGCCACGCATTCGGTGGTGTTCGGCGGTTTCTCGGCGCAGAGTTTGCGTGACCGCATCGAAGATACGGGCGCCAAACTCGTCATCA
This sequence comes from uncultured Burkholderiales bacterium, assembly GCA_903887325.1. GTDB lineage: Bacteria > Pseudomonadota > Gammaproteobacteria > Burkholderiales > Burkholderiaceae_C > Limnohabitans. Next base: position 2,424 of record CAISPG010000107.1, read on the forward strand.
CCGCAGATCACCAGTTGCGCGGCGGCAAGCAACTGCCTTTGAAATCCATCGTCGATGAAGCGCTGACATTAGGCGGTTGCGACAGCATCAAGCACGTGCTGGTGGCCAAGCGCTCGGGCGCTGACATTCCTATGCATGCCGGACGCGATTTATGGATGTCCGAAGTGGCTGACAAGCAAGCTGCCACTTGCACACCGGAATGGGTCGAAGCCGAACACCCGCTGTTCCTGCTTTACACCTCTGGCTCTACCGGCAAACCCAAAGGTGTGCAACACAGCACCGGCGGTTACCTGATGCACGCCGCACTCACGACAGAGTGGACGTTTGATTTGAAAGCCGACGATGTGTTCTGGTGTACCGCCGACATCGGTTGGGTCACAGGCCACACGTACATTGCATATGGCCCGCTGGCTTTGGGCGGCACTCAAATCGTGTTTGAAGGCGTGCCCACCTTCCCGGACGCAGGCCGTTTCTGGAAGATGATTCAAGACCACAAGGTCAGCATTTTTTACACCGCGCCGACAGCGATTCGCTCGCTGATCAAAGCCGCTGAAGGCAACGAAGCCGTGCATCCCGCACGCTACGACTTGAACAGCTTGCGCTTGCTGGGATCGGTTGGTGAGCCGATCAACCCTGCGGCCTGGGAGTAGTACCACAAGCATGTAGGCGGCAGCCGTTGTCCCATTGTCGATACGTTTTGGCAAACAGAAACCGGCGGTCACATGATCACGCCGCTGCCCGGTGCCACGCACCTGGTGCCCGGCTCTTGCACGCTGCCGTTCCCCGGCATTCAGGCCGCCATCGTGGACGAGACAGGCAAAGATGTGCCTAACGGACAGGCGGGCATTTTGGTGGTGAAAAAACCTTGGCCTTCCATGATTCGTACCATCTGGGGTGACCCTGAGCGATTCAAGAAAAGCTATTTCCCCGAAGACTTTCAAGGCAAATACTATTTGGCAGGTGACGGCGCAATACGCGATGCGCACACCGGCAACTTCACCATCACTGGGCGTATTGACGATGTGTTGAACGTCTCGGGTCACCGCATGGGCACGATGGAAATTGAATCCGCCTTGGTCAGTTGCACCGAACTGGTTGCCGAAGCTGCGGTGGTGGGTAGGCCTGACGACACCACGGGCGAGGCTATTTGTGCGTTTGTGGTGCTCAAGCGTTCGCGCCCGACAGGTGACGAGGCCAAGCAAATCGCCAAGATTTTGCGTGACCATGTGGGCAAGGAAATCGGTCCGATTGCCAAGCCTAAGGACATTCGTTTCGGCGAGAACTTGCCTAAGACGCGCTCTGGCAAGATCATGCGGCGGTTGCTGCGTTCCATCGCCAAGGGCGAGGCGATCACGCAGGACGTGTCCACTTTGGAAAACCCGGCGATATTGACGCAGTTGTCTGAGAGCGTTTGACCTTAGTTTGTTCATACTTAACGGCAAAAACGCTGCCGGAGAAATTCTGCGAACGGATGACGACATGGCGGGCAGGCCGACGCGAACGTCATGGCTTTGCCGTGGAGAGCGGCGACTGTCTCGGCGTGGCGTGAACACCTGTGTTGAATAGAAGGCACGCTTTGGCCGACCCATCCGGAAGGGTTTGCTTTCGTTCGGTTCATTGAAGACACGCTTTGGCCGACCCATCCGGTGCGCTTTTTTTCTGCGCTTTCGCTCGAAAAAACCGCCCCCTCCGAGTCGGCCTGAAGTGCTGTTCACTGTGCAAGTCTGATTTCGTTAGCCGGGAATTCTTGGTTCATTGAACTGCAGAAATGCAGTCGGAGAAAAACTGCGAATGGACGACGACATGGCGGGCGGGCCGACGCGAACATTGGCGCGAAGCGGCAGTGAGCGGCGACCGAACCGGCATGGCGTGAATCAATTGGAACCTGATCCCAATTACTTGTCGACAACCACACAAAAAGTATGCAGTGAATAGACAAAAAAAAGAGCAACCGCAGTTGCTCTTTCTATGAGTGCAACAAAGCTTATTTCAAACTCAGCACCCATGTCACCAATTTCTTGGCTTCAGCTTCACTCACCTGCGGATTGGCCGGCATAGGAATCGCGCCCCAGACGCCGCCGCCACCGGCCCGCACCTTGGCCGCCAAGGTATTCACAGCGCCCTTGTCATCAGCGTATTTTTTAGCCACATCCTTGAAAGCCGGTCCGACGACCTGCGTATTCACCGAGTGACAGGCCAAACAATTTTTCGTGCCCGCCAGTTTTTCATCTGCAAAGGCCGGTTGGCTCAAGCAGACTAAAGCAAGGGCGGCAAACAACACACGTTTCATTTCATATCCTTCAAGAAAATAATCAGAATAAATCAAGCACAGCACCCTTGCTCGCTGTACTGGCATTGTGTGCAAATTTGCTCAGCACACCACGCGTGTAACGCGGCGCCGGTGCTTTCCATACAGCACGGCGTTTTTCAATTTCCGCGTCCGGCACATTCAGTTGCAGAAGCAATTGGCGCGCATCTATGGTGACACTGTCGCCTTCATGGATCAATGCGATGTTGCCGCCAGCCGCTGCCTCAGGCGCAACATGGCCGACCACCATGCCCCAGGTGGCGCCGGAGAAACGGCCGTCGGTGATCAAGCCCACGCTTTGACCCAAGCCTGCGCCGATCAGCGCGCTCGTCGGTGCCAGCATCTCGGGCATGCCAGGGCCGCCTTTGGGGCCGAGGTAACGCAACACCATCACGTCTCCCGGTTTGATCTTGTTGTCCAAAATGGCTTTGAGCGCAGACTGCTCGTCGTCAAACACGCGGGCCGGGCCGGTGATGACCGGGTTTTTCAGGCCGGAGATTTTGGCCACAGCGCCTTCGGGCGACAAATTGCCTTTCAAAATCGCCAAGTGGCCTTCTGCGTACATGGGCTTGTCGAAAGTACGGATCACGTCCTGGTCGGCGCGCGGTGTGTCTGGTATGTCGGCCAGGTTCTCGGCCACGGTTTTGCCGGTGATGGTCATGCAGTCGCCGTGCAACAAACCGGCTTTGAGCAATACCTTCATCACTTGCGGAATACCGCCGGCCTTGTGCAGGTCTACCGCCAGATATTTACCGCTGGGTTTCAGGTCGCAAATCACCGGCACGCGCTTGCGCATGCGCTCGAAATCGTCGATGGTCCAATCGACTTGCGCTGCATGCGTGATGGCCAGAAAGTGCAGAATTGCATTGGTGGAGCCGCCGGTGGCCATGATGACCGCAACCGCGTTTTCGATCGCTTTTTTAGTGACGATGTCGCGCGGCTTCAAATCAATCTTGATGGCTTCGATCAACACTTTGGCGGCGTGTTTGGCGGCGGCTTCGATCTCGCCATGCGGGTTGGCCATGGTGGAGGAAAAAGGCAGCGACATGCCCAGCGCTTCAAACGCGGAAGACATGGTGTTGGCGGTGTACATGCCGCCGCAGCTGCCAGTTCCGGGTACGGCGCGCATTTCAATTTCGCGCAAATCGGCGTCGCTTAATTTGCCTGCGGCGTTTTCGCCGACAGCTTCAAACACGCTGACGATGTTCAAGTCTTTGCCCCTGAAGGTACCCGGCAATATGGTGCCGCCGTAGACATAAATGGCTGGCACATTGGCGCGCAGAATGCCCATCATGCCGCCGGGCATGTTTTTGTCGCAACCGCCGACCACCAGCACGCCGTCCATCCACTGGCCGCCGACGCAGGTTTCAATGCAATCCGAAATCACTTCGCGGCTGACCAGCGAATATTTCATGCCTTCTGTACCCATGGACATGCCGTCTGAAATAGTGGGGGTGCCGAAAATCTGGGCATTGCCGCCGGCTTCTTCAATACCGGCCACCGCTGCATCAGCGAGTTTTTGCAAGCCGCTGTTGCATGGCGTGATGGTGGAATGTCCGTTGGCCACGCCGACCATGGGCTTGACGAAATCGCTTTCCTCGTAGCCCATGGCGTAATACATAGAGCGATTCGGGGCGCGGGATTTGCCTTCGGTGATGTTGGCTGAACGGCGGTTGATTTTGAGGGGTGAGGTGGCCATGGATTTTCCAGTGGTGAAAACAGACAAGATGCAGAGTTTAGCCGCGTCAAACAGGGAGGCAGGGCGGGCAGTTTCAGATCGGCGCAGCGTCACTTGTTTGACGCACAATCTGGGCATGCTTATTCACCCGCAATTCGACCCCGTCGCCCTGTCCTTGGGCCCTGTTTCCATTCACTGGTACGGCATTTCTTACCTGGCGGCTTTCATGCTGTTTGTCTGGCTTGCGCGTTGGCGACTGCAACACCAGCCTTATGCCACCTTGGCCGCTCAAGGCCTGTGGTCGCAGCAGGATATCGACGACTTGATGACGTATGGCGTGCTCGGCGTGGTGCTGGGCGGTCGCATCGGTTATTGCCTGTTTTACAAACCCGGTTATTACGCGGCGCATCCGCTGGAAATAGCTTATGTCTGGCAAGGCGGCATGAGTTTTCATGGTGGCATGCTCGGTGTCATCAGCGCCATGGCGGTAGCCGCCTGGCGGCGCAACCGGCCTTGGCTGGAAATCACCGACTTCATCGCGCCCTGTGTGCCCACAGGTTTGGCCGCCGGGCGGGTCGGTAATTTCATCAACGGCGAGTTGTGGGGCCGCGAGGCGTCTGCGGATCTGCCTTGGGCCATGGTGTTTCCGCAAAGCGGGTCTGCCATGCCGCGCCATCCTTCGCAGATTTACCAGTTCTTGCTTGAAGGTTTGTTGCTGTTTGCGGTCTTGTGGTGGCTGGCACGCAAACCGCGTCCCACCGGCTGGATTTCCGGCGCGTTTTTGATCGGTTACGGGTCGCTTCGGTTTATTGCCGAGTATTTCCGCGAGCCGGATGCACACCTGGGCTTGTTGACGCTGGGCTTGTCCATGGGGCAATGGCTGTGCCTGCCTATGGTGGTGGCAGGGGTAGGATTTATTGTCTGGTCTAGACGCCACTCAGCTGCTTGATATGAACCACAACCTTTACGCCTGCTTGCGCCAGGGTTTTCCTGCCGATCTGCAACAAACTGCCATTGAAACCGACCAAGGCCTGAGCTACAGCTGGAGCGACTTGGAGCGCGGCAGCGCCATGCTGGCCAATTGGCTGGAAAGTCTGTCATTGCCACCTGCCTCACGCATTGCCGTGCAAGTAGAAAAATCGGTGGAAGTGCTGATGCTTTACCTGGCCTGTTTGCGCCGCGGCCATGTGTTTTTGCCGCTGAACCCGGCCTACCAGCAAAGTGAAATTTCTTATTTCGTGGCAAACGCAGAACCGGCGTTGGTGGTGTGCACACCGGCCAACTTTGGCTGGGTCAGCAAAATCGCTTTTCAAGCAGGCACGCGTTACGTGGTGACGCTGGACGAGCAACGCGGCGGCAGTTTGCTCGAGCGCGCCGCCCACCACAGCGACGTGCACACGCCGGTCGTTTCAAAACCGGATGACCTGGCGGCCATCATTTACACCAGCGGCACCACCGGGCGCAGCAAAGGTGCCATGCTCAGCCACGCTAATCTGCTGAGCAATGCGCAGGTGTTGAAAGACTACTGGGGCTGGCAAAGCGGCGATGTGCTGATACAAGCCTTGCCGGTTTTTCATGTGCACGGTTTGTTTGTGGCCATACACGGTGCTTTGCTCAATGGCAGCCAAATGCTGTGGCACAGCCGGTTTGACGCGCAGCGTGTGCTGGCCGACATGCCGCGTGCCACGGTGTTGATGGGCGTGCCTACGTTTTACACGCGGCTGCTGGCCTTGCCCGGTTTGAACACACAAGTTTGCGCCCATATGCGTTTGTTCATCTCGGGCTCGGCGCCCATGCTGGTGGATACCTTTGAGAGCTGGCAAAAGCGCACCGGACACACGGTGCTGGAGCGCTACGGCATGAGCGAAACCGTGATGCTGACCTCCAACCCTTTTAATTCGGATGCTCGCTTTGGCGGCGCTTCTCAACGTCTCGGTGGCAGTGTGGGTTTTCCTTTGCCGGGCGTGCAGTTGCGCATCGCAGGCGACAACGGTGAGCTGCTTGGCTCGGGTAAGGTCGGCAGTATTCAGGTCAAAGGCCCGAATGTGTTTGGCGGTTACTGGCGCATGCCGGAGAAAAATGCACAGGAGTTCACCGCTGATGGCTACTTCATCACCGGCGACATGGGCATGGTCGACGCACAAGGCTATGTGCGCATCGTGGGGCGCAGCAAAGACCTGATCATCAGCGGCGGCTTGAATGTGTATCCTGCTGAAATTGAAGACGCATTGAACAACCTGCCTGGCGTGGCAGAGAGCGCGGTGGTCGGCGTGCCGCATGCTGATTTCGGCGAAACGGGTTTTGCGTTTGTGCTGGCCAGGCCGGGTTTTGAACTTGAACCGGCTCAATTGCTGGCCGCGTTGAAAAGCAAATTGGCCAATTTCAAAGTACCCAAACAATGTCAGGTAGTGAATGAATTGCCGCGCAATGCTATGGGCAAAGTGCAGAAAAACCTGTTACGTGAAATCGCCGGGAAATTGGGGTCAGGTTCCAATTAATTCCCCGAATTAATTGGAACCGG
>CAISPG010000108.1 GCA_903887325.1 uncultured Burkholderiales bacterium
CAAAATAATTTCACCCGGTGCTTCTTCGGTACCGGCGAACATGCCGCCCATCATGATGCTCGATGCCCCGGCTGCAATCGCTTTGGCGATGTCGCCGCTGTAGCGTATGCCGCCGTCGGCAATCAGCGGCACGCCGCTGCCGTGCAAAGCCATGGCCACGTTATCAATCGCGGTGATTTGCGGCACGCCGACACCGGCGACGATGCGCGTGGTGCAAATCGAGCCCGGGCCAATGCCGACCTTGACCGCATCCGCACCGGCTTCAGCCAATGCCAACGCAGCCGCACCCGTAGCGATATTGCCGCCGACCACGTCGATGTCCGGGTAGTTTTGTTTGACCCAGCGAACCCGCTCAATCACGCCGTGGCTGTGGCCGTGCGCCGTGTCCACAACGATGGCGTCAACCCCGGCGCGAACCAGGGCTTCCACGCGTTCTTCTGTGCCCGGGCCCACGCCCACTGCCGCACCCACGCGCAAACGCCCTGCGCTGTCGCGCGCTGCATTCGGGAAACTGGTTTGCTTGGTGATGTCTTTGACGGTGATCAGGCCTTTGAGCTCGAAAGCTTCGTTGATCACCAGCAGACGTTCCAACTTGTGTTTATTCAACAGTGCTTTGGCTTGCTCGGGCGTGGTGCCTTCAGGCACGGTGATGAGACGCTCGCGCGGCGTCATGATGTCTTTGATTTGCAAGTCGTAGCGCGACTCGAAACGCAAATCGCGGTTGGTGACGATGCCGACCACTTTGCCCGCGTCGCACACCGGGAAACCGGAAATGCCGAGTTCATCCGACAAAGCCATGACCTGGCGCACCGTGTGCTGCGGCGTGATGATGACAGGATCAAGCACCACACCACTCTCATAGCGCTTGACTTTGGCCACTTCAGCGGCCTGCTCAAGTGCTGTCAGGTTTTTGTGGACGATGCCCATACCGCCCTCTTGGGCGATGGCAATTGCCAAACGGGCTTCTGTGACAGTGTCCATGGCGGCGGACACCAGCGGCAGATTCAGCGAAATGCGGCGTGAGAACTGAGTGGAAAGGCGGGTGTCCTTGGGCAGGACCTGGGAGTATGCGGGGACCAGCAACACATCGTCGAAGGTCAGCGCTTTGCCGAGAAGGCGCATAAGGTAGATCTCCAAAAAATAGATTCTACCGATCCTGTAGTCGTCACTTTTTAAAAATGCTCCAGCGCATGCGCAATGAATAGAAAAGCATGCGGTTTTTTTACTCAATAACCGGGTTTGGCGCCTGCTCTGCGTTTGGCAAACAAACCGGCGGTTTTGGCGCCCTGTTTTTGAAAACGTTCACGCCGCGCCACTTTGGGGTCAACGCGCAAAGGTCTGAGTACCTCAAGACGGTCACCGTCTTTCAGTAGATGCAAAGGTTCAACCGGCTTGCCCCAGACCGCGGTTTGCCAATCCAGGCTTGACTGCGCCGCAAACGGTTCAGACTGTGTGCTCAAAAATTTCAATGCCGATTCGACTGTGGCTTTTTCTTCTGTCTGCCATTCGTGCAAGTCCAGTTGTCTGGCAACCAAAGAAATAGCTATGTGTATTTTCATCGCTGGTACACCGCTTCAGCACGTTTGACGAAGGCATCGACCAGGGTGGAAGCGATTTTGTCGAACACCCGTCCAACGATGGCGCCGAACATGGAATCGAAGCTGTAAGAGAGTCTCAGCTCGACGCGGCAGGCTTGCTCTTCGCCCACAGGGATAAAGTCCCACACGCCAGAAAGATGTTTGAAAGGGCCGTCGATCAAATCGAGTTTGACTTGTCGCCCGTCAATATGCGTGTTGGCGGTGGTGAAACTTTTGTGCAAACCGCCGAACGCCATGCCTATGCGCGCTGTCATGCCGTCGTCTGTGGTGGTGAGAATCTCTGCCTTGTCGCACCAAGGCAGAAACTGTGGGTACGAGGGCACATCGACGATCAAATCGAACATTTCCCGGGAGCTGAACCAGATCAATACAGACTTCTCAACGGTTTTCATAGAATGCAGTTCATGCCACACTGGCGTTGCGGGCGATTGTAAAGACCCCGTTGTATCCAATTTCCCTCTTATGGCCAGCAAAACTGCACCCCAAACCCGTATCGCGGACAACAAAAAAGCCGCCTTCAACTACTTTTTCGAGGAACGCCTGGAAGCAGGCATGGTCCTGGAAGGGTGGGAGGTCAAGGCTGCGCGCGAGGGAAAAGTGCAGTTGACAGACGGCTACGTGGTGATTCGCAGCGGCGAAATGTACGTCATCGGTTGTCAAATCAACCCCTTGAAAACTGCGTCAACCCATGTCAACCCGGACGCCATACGCTCGCGCAAATTGCTGCTTCACAAAGAAGAAATCCGGCGTTTGATCGGCAAGGTCGAGCAAAAAGGCTATACGTTGGTGCCGCTGAATTTGCATTGGAAGAACGGCCGCATCAAATGTGAAATCGCGCTGGCCAAGGGCAAGGCCGAACACGACAAGCGCGACACCATCAAGGACCGCGAAGGCAAGCGCGAAGTCGAACGCGCCATGAAACAACGCACCCGCTGACGCCGCTCATTCCACCCACGAGGCGCGCCCTGCCTGCATCATCAAACGCCTGTCACAGCGCTTAGACAAAGCCTGGTCATGCGTGACAAGCACCAGCGTGGTACCCAATTCTCTGTTTAACTCCAGCATCAACTGCATGATGGTCTCGCCGGTGGCGTGGTCCAGGCTGCCGGTGGGCTCATCTGCCAAAAGCACTTGCGGCTTGACCACAAAAGCGCGCGCCAGTGCCACGCGCTGCTGCTCGCCACCGCTCATTACCTTGGGGTAATGGTTGAGACGCTCCGCCAGTCCGACACGCGCCAATATGTCTTTGGCCACCGGCTTGGGGTCGGGATGAGCGGCAAGCTCCAGCGGCAGCATGACGTTTTCAAGTGCAGTCAGCGCCGACAGCAACTGAAAGCTTTGAAACACAAAACCTATGTGTTTAGACCTTAAACCAGCCCTGTCGTCTTCGTTCAAGGCAAACATATCCTGGCCGGCCAGATGCACCGTTCCTTGCGTCGGCGTGTCCAGTCCGGCCATGATGGCCAGCAAAGTGCTTTTGCCCGAGCCTGAAGCGCCGACGATGGCCACGGTTTGCTTCGGGTTTAGGGTGAAATCGATATCGCGGAGAATGTCCAAGGTACCGGTTGCATCGGTGACCGATTTGTACAAATGAGAGACAGCAATCAGTGGTGAGGACATTCAGTGAGATCCGTGTTGAGACGCAGAGACTTTAACTTGCAAGCTTTAAGCCTGTGCGCGTCGGGTCTATCGCCCGCCGTGCTGCGGGCCGCAGAACGAAAAACCATGTTGATCGTCGGCGATTCTTTGAGCGCCGAATACGGCATCGCTCGCGGCAGCGGTTGGGTGGCCTTGCTGGCCGCTCAACTGGCCAAAGATAAACCGCAATGGCAGGTAATCAACGCCAGCATCAGCGGCGACACCACGGCCGGTGGACTGGCCCGCCTACCTGCTTTGCTGCAACAACACCAGCCGTCACTGGTGGTCATTGAACTCGGCGGCAACGATGCGTTGCGCGGTTTTTCGTTGAAGATGACTGAGGGTAATTTGACCGGGATGATCACTGCCTGTCAGAAAATCAAAGCTTCAGTTTTGTTGATCGGTATGCAGGTGCCGCCCAATTACGGCGAAGGTTATGCCAAGGATTTCAGCCTTATGTTTCAAACCATCAGTCAAAAACAAAAAACATCGCTGCTGCCTTTTTTGCTCAAAGGCATTGCCGATGCAGCAGATCCGACAGCCTTGTTTCAAGCGGACCGCATACACCCCAAGGCCGAAGCACATCCGCTGATACTGGCGAATGTCTGGCCTGTGTTGAAGAAGATGCTCTGATGGCAGCTCGCCCTATCACTGCCCTGCAAGCCATAGAGCGCATGGCCTTGCCATCTGAGAATGGCGGATTCAGTTGCATCATCGACGCGCGCACAGAGGACGAGTTTGCGCTGGACCATTTGCCCGGCGCTTTGAACTGGCCCTCGTTGACGAATGAAGAACGGATTCGTGTTGGCACCTTGTACAAACAAGTCAGTCCGTTTGAGGCCAACAAAGTCGGCGCCTCTTTGGTAGCCGCCAATATTTCGCGCCACATAGACCGCCATGTCATGCCTTTAAGCAGGGAATGGCAAGCGCTTATTTACTGCTGGCGCGGCGGCAAACGCAGCGGCTCCCTGGCGCTGGTGCTGGGTCAGATTGGCTTTAGGGTCTGGTTGATTGAAGGCGGCTACAAAGCGTTTCGCGCTGAAATGATCCAAGACATTGCGCGACTGGCACCTTTGCTTCATTTCCAAGTCATCACCGGCCCGACAGGCTCAGGCAAAACACGTTTACTTCAAGCGCTCTGCCATTCAGGGGCTCAGGTACTCGACTTGGAAGACCTGGCGAAGCACCGCAGTTCTGTACTGGGGCGTATTCCGGGGCAGCCGCAGCCCAGTCAAAAGCATTTCGATACGCTGGTGTGGGACAAATTACGCAGTTTTGACCCGCAGCGCACCGTGTTCGTTGAGGCCGAAAGCAAGAAAGTCGGTAATCTGGCGGTGCCTCAGTCCTTGATGGATGTGATGCGGCAAAGCCCGTGCATAGATTTGCAACTGAGTGACGATGAGCGCGTGAAATTGCTGCTGGACGACTACGCTTTTTTCGCAGATGACCTTGGCTTGTTCAGCGAGCGGCTGTCGATGTTGACCGAATTAAAAGGGAAAAACGTGGTGAACGCATGGCAGCAACAGTTGGTTAACGGGGAGGTAGAGCAAGTGGTGCGAGACTTGTTGATAAGCCATTACGACCCGACTTATGCCAAATCTGTGGCACGCAATTTTGTGCGTTACCCGCAAGCAACGGCAGCACCTTTGGCAGACAGACATGCGGCTTCCATGCACGCCTTGGCCGATAAGCTTGCGGCGCAATTCGAATAACAAAAACGCTGTCTGAAAGAATTCTGTTGACAGCCGCTGAGTCAGCCCATGGTGGACAAGGCTTGCGACAGGTCTGCTATCAAGTCTTCAGCGGACTCCAGACCTATAGCCAGACGGACAAAACCGCCTTGCAGCAACTCAGGCGGCGCGTGTCGGCGCATGCTTTTCAATTCATACGGAACCGCTAGGCTGACAGGTCCAGCCCAACTGAAACCGAGTTTAAATAGCCGGAGTGCATTGCAGAAACGGTCGATGTGCGACTGACTCAAACCGGGATCAAAACGCAAACTCAGCAAGCTGGCCGCTGCCCCGCCGCTGTGCACATCCGCGTCAGCAGCGACACCACCGGCACACAAATCCCGCCAATGCGCATGGCCGGGTGAAGCAACAATCGCAGGGTGCAAAACCTGGACAAAAGCGGTCTGTTGCAAACACCAGGAAGCCAGTTTGCGGCATGTCTCATCTTGCGTTTTGTAACGCAATCCTATGCTTGGCAAAGACCGCAACACCAGCTCTGCATCATTGCCGGCCACACCAAATCCCAGGCGCATATGACTGAGTTTCAAACTGCGCGCCAATTCATCGCTGCAAGTGGTGACGCTGCCCATCAGCACATCGCCGCCGCCACTGGGGTATTTGGTCAGAGCATGCACGCAAACATCGACGCCGAGCCGGCTACCGGCCATCTGAGGCAATAAATCAAAGGGCTGGAATGCCACACCGGCACCCCAGGTGTTGTCCAAGGCTGTGAGCACTTGTTTGTCGCTGCACAGCTTCACCAGTGCAGGCAAATCAGGAAATTCCAAAGTCACAGAGCCGGGCGCTTCCAGCCAGACCAGACGCGTGTCAGCTTGTAGGTTGTCGGCCAGCGACTGCGGTTCCATGGGGTCGTAATACCGGTGGCTGATGCCCCACTGCTGCAATTCACCTTCTGCCAGAGATTTCAAAGGTCCGTAAGCATTGTCCGGAATCAAAATACTGTCGCCGGTTTTCAGCAAAGCCAGATTCACCTGCGCCAAAGCCGCCAAACCGCTGGGCAGCAAGACGCAATGCTTTGCGCCTTCAAGTTGGCAAATTCTTTCTTCCAGCGTGAATGTCGTCGGCGTACCATGCAAACCGTAGGTATAGCCTGTTTTGTCCAGCCAGTTGCGCTCGCGCATGGCTTTGACATTCGGAAAAAACACGGAAGACGCTTTATGGACGGCTATTTGCGGGGACGCGAAATCCCCAGGCGGCTGGTAATCGTGGTGTATGAGCGCGGTATCAGGCTTCATGCCTCAAACCCGCCATTTCTCCAGCAACTGCAAAGGACGCATGGTGTCGTAGGCCTCGAAAGGCTGGTGTATCCAAGGGTTGGTTGACAGGTATTCGACTGAAAAATCGGGGGTGAAAGCAGACACACCTTTGGTCCAGATGACTGCACTGCGCAACTCGGTGATAGGTGCGTAATTGTTTTTCAACAAGTCCATCACCGCGCTCAAGGTATGGCCGGAATCGGCCAGGTCATCGACCAGCAGCACGCGCCCGGCAATTTCGCCCTGGGGTGTGGTGATGTACCTGGCTATGTCCAGATGGCCTTGCACGGTGCCGCCTTCGGACCGGTAAGAACTGGTGGACATGATGGCCAGCGGTTTGTCAAATATGCGGGACAACACATCGCCGGGGCGCATACCACCGCGAGCCAGACACAAAATAGTGTCGAACTCCCAGCCTGACTGGTGGATTTTGATGGCCAGTTTTTCGAGCAGGTTGTTGTACTCGTCGTAGGACACGTACAAATGTTTTCCATCTTCAGTCAGCATGGCAATGCTCGCAGTTCAAGGTTGAAACGGGTCACGGATCAGGATGGTGTGATCCCGGTCCGGGCTGGTGGAAATCATGTGAATAGGAACGCCGGTGACTTCTTCTATGCGCTTGAGATAAGCCTGCGCTTCAGGTGGAAGCTTTGGGTAATCGGTGATGCCCACCGTACTCACGCTCCAACCGGACATGGTTTCGTACACCGGGCGGCAATCGGCAATGTCTTCTGCCCCGTTGGGCAGGATGTCGGTGTGTACGCCGTGCAACTCGTAGCCGGTACAAAGCTTGAGTTCGCTCAAACCGTCGAGCACATCCAGCTTGGTGATGCACAAACCGCTCAAGCCATTGACTTGTGCGCTGCGTTTGAGCAATGCCGCATCAAACCAGCCGCAACGTCGATAACGACCGGTGGTCGTGCCTTTTTCAGCCCCGACCGTGCTTATGTGCCAGCCCGGGGTGCCCTCAACCGCCCAGTCGAGTTCAGTCGGGAAAGGTCCGCCGCCTACACGTGTGCAATAAGCTTTGGTGATGCCCAGGATGTAATGCAAAAAGCCGGGGCCTACACCAGAACCGGCGGCAGCATTGCCGGCCACGCAATTGCTGGAGGTGACAAACGGGTAGGTGCCGTGATCCACATCCAGCAAAGTACCTTGCGCGCCTTCAAACAGCAGATTTGAACCGGCGGTGTGTGCGTCGTTCAACTCGCGCGACACATCGGCCACCATGGGTTTGAGCAAAGCGGCATGCCGCATGGCTTCGTCATACACCGGTTGAAACTGCACTTCACCGTTGTGGACATAAGGAGTTAAGGCATCGCCGAAAGAAAAACTGCGCGAACCCAGAAACGTCGTCAATATGTGGTTATGCAATGTCAATAATTCGCGCAATTTAGCCGCAAAACGCTCGGGGTATTTCAAATCCTGAACCCGCAAGGCTCGCCGGGCGATTTTGTCTTCATAAGCCGGGCCGATGCCGCGACCGGTGGTGCCGATTTTCTCTGCACCGCCCTGCTCGCGTGCCGCTTCACGTGCCACATCCATGGCTGCATGAAAAGGCAAGATCAAGGGGCAGGCTTCGCTGATGCGCAGGCGTGAACGCACTTCGACACCGGCTTTTTCCAGGCCTTCAATTTCTTCAAACAATTTGCCGGCCGACAAGACCACCCCGTTGCCTATGTAACAACGGATACCGGGTCGCATGATGCCACTGGGGATCAAATGCAAAGCGGTTTTGACGCCGTTAATGACCAGGGTGTGACCGGCGTTATGACCGCCTTGAAAACGCACCACACCTTGTGCGCGCTCAGTCAGCCAGTCGACAAGCTTGCCCTTGCCCTCGTCACCCCATTGGGTGCCAACCACCACCACGTGTCTTGCCTGCTTGGTACTCATAGCTTTATAGTCTTTGTCTCAGTTGGTTTTCAAGGGGCGCAAAGTCCATTTGCCCTGGTGTTCAAACAATTCACGGTCGCAGTGAAATTCGTCAACTTCACTTTCGTGACCCGGCAACATACAGACCACGGTATGGCCTTGTGACCTCAATTGCGCAATGGTCTGGCTGAGCGCCTCATCCTCACCCCATGGCGCGCGTATCGCCGCTTGGGGTTGCGGGTGTGCCAGCAAACTGACCAGCGCTTTGATATCCATGCTGAAACCGGCGGCCGGGCGTTTGCGGCCGAACACGGCACCGACTTCGTCATAGCGGCCGCCGCGCGCCAATGCATCGCTGGTTTCAGGGACAAACACCGAAAAACGCGGGCCGCTGTAATAAGCAAAACCGCGCAAATCGGCCAGGTCAATGCTGACCGGATGCTTGACATGCGAGGCCAGCCATTCAAGCTGATCTAAGGCATGCACCACTTCAGGCCACTGTGAAAACTCTTGCCTGGCTTGTGCCAGAACGCTGATATCGCCATACATCTGCACCAGCGTCTGCAAGGCTTTGGCAAGCGGCTGGGGTAAATGCTTTCCGAGTTCGCGCATGCCGCTGACATTTTTATGCGACAAGGCATCGCTGATGGTGGCCGATAGTTCAGGGCTGAGCGCATGTCCTTTGAGCAAAGCGGGAAGAATGCGTGCATCACTCAAGTCAACATGGAAATCTGCAAGTCCGGCGGTACGCAGGCTTTGCAAGGCCAGTTGAAGTATTTCCAGATCGGCTTCAAGGCCGGTGTGGCCGTATATTTCAGCGCCGAACTGCAAGGGCTCGCGTGTGGCGTAAGGACTGGCAGGCAAGGTGTGTACCACCGGGCCGCAATAACAAAGCCGGGTGACTCCGCTGCGGTTGAGCAAATGCGCGTCTATGCGGGCGACCTGTGGGGTGGTGTCTATGCGCAAGCCCAGACTGCGGCCGCTTAACTGATCCACCATTTTGAAAGTTTGCAGATCCTGCTGGCTGCCGGGGGCAGAAAGCAAGGAATCGACATGCTCAAGCAAGGGTGGCATGACGAGCTCATAGCCAAAGCCCCTCGCCGTGTCCAGGCACAAACGACGTAATTCTTCGATGTGCCGGGCCTCTGAAGGCAAAACGTCCGCAATATGATCCGGCAAAACCCAGGCAGCCATGAGTGTGAAGTGCTGTTAAAAAAGAGATTCTACCGGTCTGTGACAGCCGTAAGCCGGCCGCGGCTGCCAACAGGCGGCAGCATCACAACAACCATTCCAAAAGAAGTATTCCTATCAGGACGCAGCCCAGTCCTATAAACCGGATTTGGCCGTCATTCAATTGCATTAATTGCAAAAAAGTCTGACGCCAAGTGCGCGGTGAAATAAACGGCAGCAAGCCCTCGACGATCAAGACCAGGGCGACTGCAGTCCACGCACTGTGGCTGTCCATGGACTAGTGGAACGCTTATTTTTTGGCGGGTGCAGACGAACCGCTGCCGCGCATGGCTTTGAAGAAATCGCTGCTAGGGTCTAACACCATGACATCAGATTTTTTATTGAAACTGGATTTGTAAGCTTCAATGCTTTGGTAGAACTGCGCAAACTGCGCGTCCTTGCCGAAGGCATCAGCATACAAACGTGCAGCTTCAGCATCGCCCTCACCTTTGATTTTTTGCGCATCGCGGTAGGCATTGGCCAATGTGACTTCGCGCTGGCGATCGGCATCCGCGCGGATTTTTTCGCCTTCCGCTCCACCGGTGGAACGCAGTTCGTTAGCCACGCGCTTGCGTTCAGCTTCCATACGGCGGTAAACCGACTCGGTGATGGTGTCTACGTAGTCTGCGCGGGTGATGCGCACATCGACCACATCAATGCCCCAAGGGTTCGAGCCTTTGACGATTTCCAGCACTTCGCGTTTCACGTCAATCATCAGAGCTTCGCGCTTGAGTGACAACAGGTCTTTCACAGTGCGTTTGTTAATTTCTTCCTGAAACGCATTACGCACCACGCGGGTGAGTTGCTGCGCTCCGGCTTTTTCATCCAGGCCGACGTTGCGGATGTACTGTGAAGGATCGGAAATGCGCCAACGCACGTACCAGTCAATCACCATGCGCTGCTTTTCAGCCGTCAGCATGGGTTCGGAATCAACGTTGTCAAGGGTCAGCAAGCGCTTGTCAATGAAGTTGACGTTTTGCAGCGGTGGCGGAAGTTTGAAATTCAGACCGGGCTCAGTGATGACTTTTTTGATCTGGCCCAAAGAATAGACCACGCCGTACTGGCGTTGATCGACCACAAAAATGGTGGAGCTGAGAATCAGCAGCGCCAGCAACAGGGTGGAAATGTAAAAACCTATTTTGTTCATATCGATATCACCTTAGCGAAGGTCGCGGTCACGTTGGCGGTTATCCCGCCCTCTGCTGTCGACGGGCGGCGCCACAGGCACCGTGCCGGATGAGGAAGAAGTGTCACTCGAAGGCGCTGGCAGCAGGGGGGCTTCCACCGCATTCACGCCGTTCATTTGCATGATTTTGTCCAGCGGCAAGTACAACATATTCGAGCCCTGACGGGACTCGACCAGCACCTTGGTGACATTGCTGTACATCTCTTTCATGGCATTGATGTACAAACGGTCACGGGTGACTTGCGGGGCTTTCTGGTACTCGCTGTAAAGCGAACGGAAACGCTGTGCATCGCCTTGGGCCTGCGCCACGATGCGGGACTTGTAGGCATCGGCTTCTTGTTTAAGCCGAGAAGCTGAACCGACGGCCCGGGGAATCACGTCATTGGCATAGGCTTCGGCTTCGTTTTTGGCACGTTCGCGTTCCTGACCGGCTTTGAGCACATCGTCGAATGCGGCTTGCACCTGCTCGGGCGGACGCACGCCGCCTTGCTGCAAGTTGATACCGACCACTTCGATGCCGACGTTGTAATGGTCAAGTATGGTTTGCATGATTTTGCGAACACGCGGCGCAATTTGCTCACGGTCTTCAGACAAGGCCGCATCCATGCGCATCTTGCCAACCACTTCGCGCACCGCTGTTTCGGCCGCTTGCATCACCGCGTCCGTCGGGTTTTTGCTTTCGAACAAATAAGCGCGAGCATCGGTCAAGCGGTATTGCACTGCGAATTTGATTTCGACAATGTTTTCATCTTCGGTCAACATGGCCGATTCGCGCAATCCGGTGGCCTTGATGATGGCGTCCCGCCCGATATCCAATGATCGGATCTGCGTGACAAACACGACTTCGTGGCGTTGTATCGGGTAGGGCATACGCCAGTTGATACCTGCGCCCACCGTGCTGTGGTAACGGCCGAACTGGGTGATCACCGCTTGCTGCCCCTCTTGCACGATGAAAAAACCGGTCGCCAGCCAAATCAGCGCCAACACGCCTAAGACCAAACCCAAGCCTAAACCGGCATTTTTAAAAGGAGGCTGAAAACCACCGCTTGAGCCCGGCGGATTGCTACCGGGTCCGCCTTTGCCGCCAAACAACTGGCCGAGCTTGCGGTTCAAATCCTGCCAGAGTTCGTCCAGATCAGGCGGGCCTTTGGCAGGCGGCGGGCGGCGGTTGCCTTCAGGTGGAGGTGTTTGTTGCCCGGGATCTGAGCCGTTCGCAGTATTGCGCGGTTGCTCTTCGCCACGGCCCCAGCGGCCGTCATTCAAATTAAACATACCCAGCAAGCGCAGCCAAATGGCAACGCAAACCGAACGCATCCAAAGGACAAACCACTGCAGGTGGGATAACCAGTTTGTCGTGGGCCAGGCCCGGGTTTTATTGTTCATGTGCAATCGGTCAAAAAATGTTGCAAGACAGTATTGTGCCTAAAGCGGCAAAGGGCGCTGATTCTTCATACAGGTTCATCAGCGGGGAGAAGGGTTAAGCGTTCATCGGTGTGTTGCTGCGCATGTTGCAGCAAACGCTGGCGCAGGCTGTCCAAATTCAAACCGGTGCTCGCACTCAGGAAAATCCGGGGAACAGCCAGGCCATCGTACAGGTACATGTCCTGCATAAGACGCGGCAGTTGTTCCGGCGGCAATGCGTCGATTTTGTTGAACACCAGCCACTGCGGCACTTCGCTGGCGCCTATATCTTTCAGCACCGACATGACTTGTTCAATTTGCTCCGGGTAACCGGGGTGTGAGGCGTCCACCAAGTGCAATAGCAAATCCGCCGAGGTGGCTTCCTGCAAAGTCGCTTCAAACGCGTCCACCAATCCGTGCGGCAGATCGCGAATGAAGCCCACCGTGTCAGACAAGGACAAATGGCTGCCACCACCGCCGTCATGTGGCAAATACAGCTGTCGTGTGGTGGTGTCCAGCGTGGCAAAAAGTTGATCTGCAGCATAGGCGCGAGCCTTGACCAAGTCGTTGAACAAGGTGGATTTGCCCGCATTCGTATAGCCGACCAGGGACACATTGAACACCTGGTTGCGCTGGCGCTGTTTGCGCTGGGTATTGCGCTGGCGTTTGACTTTGGACAAACGTTCTTTGGTGCGTTTGATCGATTCGCCGATCATGCGTTTGTCGAGTTCGATTTGGGTTTCACCGGGGCCACCGCGGTTGCCGATACCGCCGCGCTGGCGTTCAAGGTGTGACCAGCGCCTGACCAACCGGGTGCTGAGGTATTGCAAGCGCGCCAGTTCCACCTGCAATTTGCCTTCGTGGCTGCGGGCGCGCTGGGCGAAAATTTGCAGAATCAACATGGTGCGGTCGTTCACCGGCAAGCCCAGGTGACGCTCTAAGTTGCGCTGCTGCGCGGGTGACAACGACTGGTCAAACAAGACCTCTGTGGCACCGTGTAACAAAGCGAGTTCCTTGATTTCCTCGGCTTTGCCGGAACCAACGAATAAAGCTGCGTCAGGTGCTTTGCGATTGCAGGTCAAGCGGGCCACAGGCTCAAGACCGGCGGTCAAGGCGAGTTGGGCCAATTCATCGAGTTCTTTATCAAAATGCGGCGAACCGAAATCGACGCCCACCAGCAACGCCGTGGCTAAGGGAGCTTGATCAGTATTCGTCAACGGATTGGATAAAGGGGTTGTAAGTCAAAGCATTAATCAGCAGATTCAACGCCATCGGCCTGGGCGAAATTCACCGGACGGCCGGGAACGATAGTGGAAATCGCGTGTTTGTATACCATTTGCGTCACGGTATTTCGCAGCAAAACGACGTACTGGTCAAACGACTCGATTTGGCCTTGTAACTTGATGCCGTTGACCAGATAAATGGAAACCGGCACATGCTCTTTGCGCAGTATGTTGAGGAACGGGTCTTGTAGAAGTTGCCCTTTTTGATTCACGATATTCTCCGTGTTTGATGAGGAAGTTCATAACATACCACAGCTGAAATAGCCAGGGTTTGTAGCGGGTTGCTGCTCAATCTTTATCAGTATAAGGATTGGTCGAGGTTTTCATTTCAATGCGCAGCGGCGTGCCTTCAAGGGAGAAAGCCTTGCGAAAACGCCCTTCCAGGTAGCGTTTATAGGAATCTGTGACGTGCTCCAGCGAGTTGCCGTGCACCACAATGACCGGCGGATTCATACCGCCTTGATGGGCATAGCGCAATTTGGGTCTGAACATACCGCCGCGCTTGGGCGCCTGAAACTGCACCGCCTCAAGCAACAGGCGCGTGAGCACAGGCGTAGACATTTTGCACATGGCCGATTGATGCGCCTGGACAATCGAGAGCCACACCGGCCCCAGCCCTTGACGCTTGGCGGCAGAAATATGGTGCAGTTTGGCAAATTTCAAAAAAGCGAGCCTGCTTTCAATCGAGCGTGCCAGCAATTCGCGCTGGTAAGCGTCGACCGCGTCCCATTTATTGACCGCCAGCACCACCGCACGCCCGGTCTCAAGGATGTAGCCTGCAATGTGCGCGTCCTGGTCGGTCACGCCCTGGGTGGCGTCCAGCAAAAGCAAGGCGACGTTGGCGGATTCAATCGCCTGTAAGGTTTTGACCACGGAAAATTTTTCTATCGCCTCAAACACTTTGCCGCGTCGGCGCAGGCCGGCGGTGTCTATCAACTCAAACTGCTGGCCGTTGCGCTCAAAGGGAATGCTGATGGCGTCCCGGGTGGTACCCGGCAGATCAAAGGCCACGAGCCGCTCTTCGCCCAGCCAAGTGTTAATCAGCGTGGATTTGCCGACATTCGGGCGGCCGACCACGGCCAACTTCATGGGCTTCAGGGTGCCGTCGTCCAGCTCTTCTTCGTCTTCGTCGGGCAAATGAAGAGGCTCGAGAGCCGCCTCAATCATGCTGCGTATGCCCTGTCCGTGAGAAGCCGACACAGGCATGACCTCGCCCAGGCCAAGTTCAAAAAACTCGCCCAGCTTGACGCCGTTTTGCATGCCTTCGGCCTTGTTGGCCACCAGCAGGCAGGGCTTGCCTAGTCTGCGCAGGTAATTGCCAATGTCATGGTCTTGCGCCGACACACCTTCACGCGCATCAACAACAAAAATGACGGCATCTGACTCAGCCACAGCCTGGCGGGTTTGTTTGGCCATTTCCTTGAAGATACCGCTTTCGGCATCCGGCTCGAAACCACCGGTGTCAATCACGATGAACTCGTGCTTGCCGTGTTTGGCATTGCCGTAATGCCTGTCGCGCGTCAGTCCTGCATAGTCGGCGACGATGGCGTCGCGGGTTTTGGTGATGCGGTTAAACAGCGTTGATTTACCGACATTGGGACGGCCGACAATGGCCAGTACAGGTTTCACAGAATTTCCCGCCGATCAGGGCAGTTGGTAGGCCAGCAACAGACCATTGCGGGCAAGAACCACAAAGCTTCCGTTATCTAGGGCGGTCGGGGCAGAAGCAAACCCCGTGGCGGGGGTTTGCAGTCGGTTGAGCAGGCTGCCGTCCTTGCCGGACAGCACATACAACCAACCGCCTTCATCGGTGATGACCACGCCTTTGGCGGTCCATAGGGGTTGGCTCAGGTCACGGTATTTAAGCCTATCGGTGTCCCAAATTCTTTCGCCATTGCCGCGGTTCCAGGCTCGCACCACACCATTAGATTCGGTACCTACCAGGGTGGTTTCATCCCCGCTGATACCCTTGGTGCCAACTGAAGCCCTGCTCCATACCAATGAACCCCGGACAGCATTCACACAACCGATTTGTGCCTGAAAGGCACGCATACACACAGTGTTGTTGGAGCGCGAAGCGGTTCCGACCAAATCAACCAAGCGTTCAAGGTCGTTCAGCCCGCGCGGGTTGGCAATGCCCACATCCCAAAGCACTTGGCCATTGTCCGGATTAAGGGCTACGAAACGACCGCCCAGACTGGCCAGCAAGGTATTTTGGAAAGGAAGTAAGACGCCGTTTTGCTTGAGCACCAGGGGTTCGCCGGAGCGTTGTTGTGTCCACAGACGCTTGCCGTCAGCTTTGTCAAAAGCCACCACAGAGCGGTCGGCCAACAGAACAAAAACACGTTCACCTGCTAACACCGGGTTGGTAAAGGATTGCGCTGGCAGACGCTTTTGCCAGAGTTGTTTGCCATCCTGCACGAGCGTAAGTTCGTTGCCAACGCTGACCACGGCGACGCTGTCGCCGTCAAAACCAGCACCTGTTTGCAGCGGTTTGCCAACATCGATTTGCCAAAGCTGTTTACCCTGGCTCAAATCCACCAGCGTGACCTGTCCGGTAGCACCCGAAAAGGCAACTTTCTGGTTGATGACTTGCAAACTTTGGGTCAACTGAATCGGCGGCGGTAGCTTAAGTGTCCATGACTCCTTCAGGGGCTGAAGTACTTTGACCTCGCCTATGGGTGGTGCAACCGGTCTGGGTGAACCGGAGCCACAGCCTGTTAGAAAAATGAGGCTACTTGCCCAAACAATCAAGGCAAGCGACTGGCTATAGGGGTACTTCATGAGCCTGATTCTTTGGGATTGACACCCAATGCAGCCAGTTTGATTTCGATCAGGCGGCGGTATTCATTGGTTTCCTCCATGCCTTTCCAGGCTGCCAGGAAATGCGTTTTCGCATCATCATTTTTCTTTTGCAACACGGCGATGTCCCCCAGACGGTCTTCAAACAAGGGTTGAAAACCGGCAGGCGCTTTTTGCCCTTGAACCAGGGCGACAGCCTTATCAAGATTTTTGCGCTCAATTTCCAATGCGGATAAACGCAGTCTTGCCACAGCGACAAAACCGGGGTCGCGGTCTTGCGTGATCACCCATTGCAGGGATTTTTCAACTTCAGGCAACTGGTTTTTGTCAGCATAAATGCGGGCAGCCAGCAACGCGGCTTGTTGGGTAACGGTTGCGCGGGCAAACTGGTCTTGTAAATCGGACAAAGAACGGGCCATCAAAGCGTCGTCTTTTTCGCGCACGGATTTTTCGAAGGTGTCGTACAAAACTGCGGCTTGCGTGGCCTGGCGCTGCTGCCAGTAATTCCAGCCGTTCCAGCCTGCATAAATCAATAAAACAACGGTGAGCAAGCCGGTGATCAGGTTGCCCCAGCGGCTCCAGAAATGTTTGAACTGGTCAAGTTGTTCTTGTTCTTCAAGGTCAAGAGGCGTAGACATGCGTTTCCAGATGGACTGTGGTCAAAGAGGTGATTGTAGGCTGTGGCCCCAACCGGTAATCTGTTCGAGTGCTTCGGTGCGTTGTGCGCCCTCGCCGTTACGCAAGGCTTTCACAGTCACCAGTTGCTGCGCCAGTTCGTCCGGGCCGAAGATGAGTGCAAAACGCGCTCCACTGGCGTCGGCTTTCTTAAACTGAGATTTCATGCTGCCCATGCCGCCTGTGGAATCCGCGGGGGCGTGCATTTGCACAGAAACACCCATGTTGCGCAAAGTTTGCAGCACCGGTGTCACCAAGGGCAAGGAGTCTGCATCTGGAATGATGGCGTAGGCATCCGGCGCAACTTCAGCTGAGGCGTTGCCCTGCTCTTTGAGCAACTCAAGCACGCGTTCAACACCCAGCGCCCAGCCGACTGCCGGTGCGTGCTTGCCACCGATCTCGCCAATCAAATAGTCGTAACGACCGCCGCCGCACACCGTGCCTTGCGAACCCAGTCGTTCGGTGATGAATTCAAACACGGTGAGGTTGTAATAGTCCATGCCGCGTACCAAGCGCGGGTTGATGCTGTAGGCCACGCCGTTCGCGTCCAATATCGCGCGCACTGCATTGAAATGTGCCAGACTCTCCTCGCCCAAAAAGTCCAGCAGCTTGGGCGCGGCTTCGTTCAAGGCTTTCATCGCAGGGTTTTTGCTGTCAAGGATGCGCAAAGGGTTGGTGTGCAAACGGCGTTTGGCGTCTTCGTCCAACTGGTCGGCGTGTTGCTCGAAATAAGTGATCAACGCAGCGCGGTGCTGTGCTCGCTCAGGCGGTTGCCCCAGGCTGTTGAGCTCCAAGCGCACGTCTTGCAGACCAATGGCTTGCCACAAAGCGCAAGCCAGCAAAATCAGTTCGGTATCCACTTCAGGCCCGCCAAAACCCAAAGCCTCGGCTCCGATTTGGTGGAACTGCCGGTAGCGGCCGCGCTGCGGGCGTTCGTGGCGGAACATAGGCCCCATGTAATACAAGCGCTTGCCGCCTTCGTACAACAGGTTGTGCTCGACGACCGCGCGCACCACACCGGCAGTGGACTCAGGGCGCAGCGTCAATTGCTCGCCGTTCAAGCGGTCTTCGAAGGAATACATTTCCTTTTCGACAATGTCCGTCACTTCACCCAAGCCGCGCACAAACAAAGCAGTGGGCTCAACAATAGGGGTGCGAATATTGCGGTAGGCGTGTAGTCTCATCACCTCGCGCACAGCGGTTTCCAATGCCTCCCAGCGCGCAGACTCGGGCGGCAATATGTCGTTCATGCCTTTGACGGCGGTTAATTTATCAGCCATGGTTTTCAGCTGCAGTCAGCACTCAGGCCTTGACCGCATATTTCTTGTGTACGTAATTTTCGACAATGTCGTGGAATTCTTTGGCGATATTGTCGCCGCGCAAAGTGACGGCTTTTTCGCCGTCAATAAACACCGGCGCCGCCGGTGCTTCGCCATTACCCGGCAGGCTGATGCCGACGTCGGCATGCTTGCTTTCACCCGGGCCATTGACGATGCAACCCATGACCGCGACCTTGAGGTTTTCCACCCCGGGGAACTGCTTGCGCCAGACCGGCATTTGGTAACGCAGGTAGTCGTCAATTTGCATGGCGAGTTCTTGGAAAGTGGTGCTGGTGGTGCGACCACAACCCGGGCAGGCAGTGACGCTGGGCACAAAACTGCGCAAGCCCAGCGCCTGAATGATTTCCGTGGCAATCAACACTTCTTGCGTGCGGGCTTCTCCCGGTTGCGGGGTGAGTGACACACGGATCGTGTCGCCTATGCCCTCTTGCAACAACACGCCCAAGGCCACGCTGGAGGCTGCCGTGCCTTTGGTGCCCATACCGGCTTCGGTCAAGCCCAGGTGCAAAGGGTGGTCGGTACAGCGAGCGAGTTCGCGGTAGACGGCGATCAAATCCTGCACGCCGCTCATCTTGCAGCTGAGGATGATTTGCTCGCGGGCCAATCCCAGTCGCTCGGCCAACTCGGCGGATTCCAACGCGGAAGTGACCAGCGCCTGGTACATGACTTGTTTGGCATCCCAAGGGGTAGCGCGAGAAGCGTTCTCGTCCATCAAGCGGGCCAACAGTTCCTGGTCCAAGCTGCCCCAGTTCACGCCTATGCGCACAGCTTTGTTGTAGCGAATGGCGGCCTCAATCATCTGGGCAAATTGTTTGTCATGCTTGTCGCCTTTGCCCACGTTGCCGGGGTTGATGCGGTATTTGGACAAGGCCTTGGCGCAGTCGGGAAACTCGGTCAGCAACCGGTGGCCGTTGTAATGAAAGTCGCCAATGAGCGGCACATGCACGCCCATTTTGTCTAGCTGTTCGCGAATATAAGGAACTGCTTTGGCTGATTCGGGGGTGTCTACGGTGATGCGAACCAATTCGGACCCCGCCAGCGCCAGTTCTTTGACCTGAATGGCCGTGCCAATCGCGTCCGCCGTGTCAGTGTTGGTCATGGACTGCACACGCACCGGCGCATCGCCGCCGACGGTGACCACTTGTTCGCCCCAGCTGATGCGTGCTTGCAGGCTGTGGTGGCGTACCGGTTTGGAAAAGGGGATAGGTGCTTGCATAAAAAGATTTTGCCGCAATCAGGCGTGAATGCGTATGGTTTTGGCGCGTCTGCCCGCAACGTCCGTGCGGTCTTGTATGTCGCCTGCCAATTGGCCGCAAGCCGCAGCGATGTCGTCGCCGCGTGTTTTGCGAATGGTAGTAACAATGCCCGCGTCTGAGAGCACCGAGGCAAAGGCCTTGACCCGCTCAGGCTTTGAGCGCAACAGGCCGGATGCCGGAAACGGATTGAAGGGAATCAGGTTGAATTTGCAAGGCAGCGGTTCGCCGTGCAGCGGACGCACCAGTTCGATCAGCGCGCGTGCTTGCGCATCAGCGTCGTTCACGCCGTCGAGCATGCAGTATTCGAAGGTGATGAAGTCGCGCGGCGCAAAGGCCAGGTAATCGCGGCAGGCTTGCAACAACTCAGCCAGCGGGTATTTCTGGTTCAAGGGCACCAGACGGTCGCGCAATGCGTCGTCAGGCGCGTGCAAGGAAACCGCCAAAGCCACCGGGCAGTCTTGGCTGAGCCGCTCGATCATCGGCACCACACCGGAGGTGGACACAGTGACACGTCGGCGCGACATGCCGTAAGCGTGGTCGTCGAGCATGGTTTTGAGCGCAGGCACCAGCGCACTGTAGTTTTGCAGCGGCTCGCCCATGCCCATCATCACCACGTTGGAGATGACGCGTTCATCTGTATTGAATTCGCGGCGTAAAGTGGTTTCGGCAAACCACAGTTGAGCAAGTATTTCTGCGGTGCTGAGGTTGCGGCTAAAGCCCTGAGCGCCGGTAGAGCAAAACGGGCATCCCACGGCGCAACCGGCTTGCGAGGAAATGCACAGGGTGCCCCGGTCGGTTTCGGGAATAAAAACAGTTTCGATGGCATTGCCCTGGCCGACATCAAACATCCATTTGATGGTGCCGTCGGCAGAATCGTGGCGCGACACCACGGGCAAGGCGCGCACTTCGGCTTGTTCTTGCAACATGAGCCGCAGGCTTTGCGCCAAGTCGGTCATTTGTGTGAAGTCGGACACACCTTTGTGGTGTATCCAGCGGAACAATTGAACTGCGCGGAATTTTTTCTCGCCCTGCGCCTGGCACCAGGCCACCAAACCGTCGAGATCGAAATCCAGCAGATTGGTTTTCATGGGCAGGCGGGGCGAGCCGCCATCAACGGTTGAAAACGTTCAGGCCGGCGAAGAAAAAACCGATTTCGTGCGCGGCGGTTTCAGGGCCGTCAGAGCCGTGAACCGCATTCGCGTCAATGCTGTCGGCAAAGTCAGCGCGGATCGTGCCTTTGTCGGCTTTTTTCGGATCTGTCGCGCCCATCAGGTCTCGGTTTTTCAGGATGGCGTTCTCGCCTTCGAGCACTTGGATCATGACCGGGCCGGAGATCATGAAATCGACCAGGTCTTTGAAGAAAGGACGGGCTTTGTGGACACCGTAAAAGGCTTCTGCTTCGCCACGGCTGAGGTGGGCCATGCGTGAAGCGATGATTTTCAAGCCAGCGCCTTCGAAGCGGCTGTAAATTTGGCCGATGACGTTTTTGGCGACTGCGTCGGGTTTGATAATGGAGAGTGTGCGTTCGATAGCCATGAGAAAAGTTTCCAGAAAGTTGACAAAAATAATGGCGAATAGCCAATATCAGGTGATTTTAGCCCTGCGCGGTAAAGCCTTTTGACGTGAGGCTTGTGTTTTTTGGTCGCGCCGCTGTCTTGACAGACTGTCGGCGCCGATGAAATCGGGTTTGGCAGCCGCCACCGGGTTGCTTGAACGGGATTTTCGTGCCGTCGACGGTGCAGGCGTTGACTGGCGAACGCCGGTGGATTTGGCAGACACCCGGCCCAGCCCGGCGCTGCGTATCAATTGCTCGGTGTCGGCACCGTCGAGCTCCATGCATTCGCCGCGTTTCAAGCCACGCGGCAGCAGCATTTTTCCGTAGCGTATGCGAATGAGTCGGCTGACCGCATGGCCCACCGCCTCGAACATGCGTCGCACTTCGCGGTTGCGGCCTTCTTGGATGGTCACCCGGTACCAGCAGTTCGCGCCCTCGCCGCCGCCCTCTTCCAAGCTGCCAAAACGCGCTTCGCCGTCTTCCAGTTGCACGCCTTCCAGCAATTTGGCTTTTTCGATATTGCTCAAATGCCCGAGCACACGCACCGCGTATTCGCGCTCAAGCCCGAAGCGGGGGTGCATCAATTTGTTGGCCAATTCGCCCGAGTTGGTGAACAACAGCAGGCCTTCGGTGTTCAGGTCTAAGCGCCCGACAGATTGCCATTTGCCGGTTTGCAGACGCGGCAATTTGCGAAACACCGTGGGGCGGCTTTGCGGATCGTCACGGCTGACGATTTCCCCGGCAGGTTTGTGATACGCAATCACACGCGGCGGCGGCGGCTCAATACGCACAAACAGCGGTTTGCCGTTGACCTTGATGCGGTCGCCGTATTGGATGCGCTGTCCCACGTGGGCGGGTTCGTCATTCACCAGCACTTTGCCGTCGGCAATCATCTGCTCCATGTCCAAGCGCGAGCCCAAGCCCGATTGGGCCAGCACTTTGTGCAATTTGGGCGTGTCGGGTTGGGCGCTGAGCACGCGTTTGACGGGCTCAGCATGTGCTGGGGTTAGCGCCTGATCGTCGTAGGCGCCGGAGACTATTTCGTCAAACTGAATACCGGGTTTGGTCACTGAGTTTTGTCCGCTTGGTGGTCATCTTCCTGAGAAGTAGTGTCTGTCAAAGGCAAGTCCGTGGACTGCGCCTCAACGTCCGTGTCGTCTGCCTCTAAAGACATGAGCATTTGGGCCGGATCGGCTTCTTCAGCCACCGCCAGTTGCTCAAAAAATCCTTCGCTCGCGCTTTGGGTTTCCAAGGGCGGTAACTGGTCCAGAGAGGCAATGCCCAGATCGTCCAGAAACTGGCGCGTGGTGGCGTAAAGCATAGGCCTGCCAACCGTTTCGCGGTGTCCTATGACTTCCACCCAGCCCCGGTCTTCCAGCTGTTTGATGACCAGTGAATTCACGGTCACCCCGCGTATGTCTTCCATGTCACCGCGTGTGACCGGCTGACGGTAAGCAATGATGGCCAGGGTTTCCATGGCGGCGCGGGAATATTTAGGCGGTTTTTCGGGGTGCAGCCGGTCGAGAAAATCCCGCATTTCGGGGCGGCTTTGCATGCGCCAGCCGCTGGCCACGTTGACCAGTTCAAGCCCGCGCTGCTGCCAATCGAGTTGTATCGATTCGAGCAAGGTTTTAAGAGTGTCAGCGCCTAGTTCATCATGAAACAGTTGACGCAATTCCCGCACCTGTAAGGGCTGGGAGGCGCACAACAAAGCCGTCTCAAGGACACGCTTGGCATCCAGGGTGTTCATAGTCTTATTCCGGGGGAAATCAACCGGCTATTCTAGCTGAGGGGGGTAGTGCAAGCCCATACCGGCCAACGCAGCTTGCATGTCGGCTGGCAGGGCGACCTGAAAGTGCAATGATTCCGCACTGAAAGGGTGCACAAAAGCCAGGCTGAACGCATGCAGGGCTTGGCGGTGTATGTTCGGGCTGCCCGCGCCGCCGTACAAACCATCTGCCAGCAAGGGCAGCCCAATGGCTCCCATGTGAACCCGGATCTGGTGGGTGCGGCCGGTATGCAAGGTGCAATGCACCAGGCAGCCCTGGTCGTTGTTGTCCAGGCATTCCAGGCTGGTGTGCGCGGTTTTGCCCGATTGGCGCTCCAGGTCAACCACCGCCATGCGCAGCCTCTGCCGTGGGTCCCGCCCGATGGGCAATTCAACTTCTCGGTGTACCTCGCCGCGCCAGGGGCGCTGGCTGATGGCCAGGTATTCGCGTGCGACCTCGCGTGCCGCAATCATTTCCACCAGCGCATCCATACAGGCCCGGGTACGCGCCACCACCATCAATCCACTGGTGTCTTTGTCTAAGCGGTGAACAATGCCGGCGCGCGGCACCTGGGCGGCAGATGCGTCAAGTGCCAGCAAACCATTGAGCAAGGTACCGCTCCAATTGCCAGGCGCCGGATGCACCACCAGACCGACTGGCTTGAGAATCACGCGCAGGTGCGCATCCTCGTACACAATATCCAGCGGCATGGCCTGCGGCACATAAGCCTGAGACATGGCGGTCGGCTGCAAGCGCACGGTGATGGTTTCGGCCGCCTTGACCAGGTAAGCCACCTTGGCAATCGGTATTGCCAGTGCATTGCTGCTGACGCAGGCTTGCTCTATCAGGTGCTTGAGGTGATTGCGCGAAAATTCGGGCATTAATTGCACCAGTGCGCGGTCCAAACGCTCGCGGTGTAAAAGCGGTGGGATTTCCAAACGGCGTTCTTCTACCTCGGCATCGAGTTCATCGGCGTCCACCTCTGCTGCAATCGGCGAAAGGGTATTGCTGGGGGTGTCAGGATGCATCGTTGATAATGGGTTCAGTTCAATGTTCTAAGGTTCAATGTGTTGAGATTTTTTTCATTATCGTTCTTGTTCGCGGGTCTGTTGCTTGCCGGTTGCGCTACCGAAGAAAGAGACCCCACCGCCAAAATGACGCCGGAGGAGATTTACACCGAGGCCAAGGACAATATGCGTGGCAACTTGTACGACAAGTCGATCAACTTGTTTGACAAGCTCGAAGGCCGCGCGGCCGGTACCGTACTGGCGCAACAGGCGCAACTCGACAAGGCTTATGCGCAATTGAAAAACGGAGACCGCATCGGTGCCCTGATGACGCTGGACCGGTTCATGAAGCTCAATCCTGCCAACCCGGCTGTTGACTACGCGCTTTACCTCAAAGGCACCATCAATTTCAACGACGACATGGGACTGATGTCCAAATGGTTTAAACAGGACCTGGCCGAGCGCGACCAAATGGCGGCGCGCGATTCTTTTGAGGCCTACAAAGAACTGGTCACACGTTTTCCCCAGTCCAAATACGCGGAAGACGCTTCTTTGCGCATGCGCCACATCATCAACCTGCTGGCCAAATCAGAGTTGAAAGTTGCCAGGTTTTATTACAAAAAAGGCGCTTACGTTGCAGCGGTCAATCGTGCCCAGGCCACCTTGAACGACTACCCCAACAGCGAAGCAGCAGAAACGGCGCTCATTATTCTTATTGAGTCTTACCAGGCGCTTGGCTTGACGCAGTTACGTGACGACACACAAAGGGTGTTGCAAGCCTCTTTCCCCGAGAGCAGATTCTTTCCCAAACCGGCACCAGCGGTTCCTGTGGAAAAGAAAAGCTGGTTTAAGTTCTGGTGATACTTTCCAACGCCTGTATCAATTGCGGTAACTGATCCAGGCGTTTCATCGGCGGCAAACCGGCCAGCAGCCGGCGGCCATAAGGCGTACTGACCAACCGGTTGTCGCAGACCACCAAAGCGCCCCGGTCTGATTCACGCCTTATCAAACGCCCTGCCCCTTGCTTCAAAGACACTGCCGCTTCCGGCAAAAAATAATCATTGAAAGAACTGCGCCCTTGTGACTCGAGGCGCTGGCTGCGCGCTTCGACCAAGGGATCATTCGGCGGAGGAAACGGCAGCTTATCAATGACCACGGCCTGCAAGGCGTCCCCGGGTACATCAAATCCTTCCCAGAAACTGGCTGTCGCCACTAAAACCGTACCTGTCCCGCCGGGCTCTATGGCTTGACGGAAACGCTGCACCAGTTCGCGCTTAGGGTGTTGCCCCTGCACCAAAATAACCAATTCGCCGCTGTCACCGATAGCGGCTTGCAATTGCTCCCCTATGGCCCGCAAAGCACGGGTGGTGGTGGTAAGTACCAGCGTGCGACCGCCCAGGGCGCGCGCCACCAACAGCGACAAATCGCCAACTTCCTCACTGTGGCCCGGGTCCTTAGGCGAAACCATGAGGCGCGGCACATACATCCAAGCCTGGTTTTCATAATCAAACGGGCTTTGCACCCGCAATACCTGTGCGTTTTGCAAACCGCAAGGTTCGGTGAACCAACTCAAAGTGTCATCCGTACCCAAGGTGGCTGAGGTGAAAATCCAACTGCGTGGCAAGGCGACGGGCTCGCGGTCTGCGTTTGGCACGGTCAGCACTTGCGAATCGAGCAATTTGCTCTGCACCACATCGGCAATGTCCAGCGGCGCTTCCATGCAACGCAGTTGCGCCCCGACATCCAGCCAGCGCACAGAACCGCTAGCGCAGGCTTGGGAAAAATGGTCTATCAATCCTGTGACTTCTTCCAAGCGCTCATGCAGCCGTTGAAAATCCGGTGCAGCATCTATCACCGTTTCCAAGGCTGATTGCAAATTGATGGCGGCATGTTTGACGTCCTGCAAAGCCTGTTGCCAGTCTTGCTCATCCAGGCCCTGGGGTTGCGGCTGGTTCCAGCGCAGTTTTGCATTGGCAGGCTGCTTGCCGACCACCAAGCGCCAGTCGCGTAGGGTTTTTTCAAACGCACCGGTGACCGATTGCCAGTCCACCAGTCCACGCGCGAGCTGCAGTCCGGCGGTCAGCACATCCCGTGTCAAATCCAGCAGTTGCCCGCTGCCAAGCTGCTTGCCCAAAAACTGTATGCCGGTTTCGTTCAACTGATGGGCTTCGTCAAAAATCACTACGCGCACCGTGGGCAGCAGTTCGGCCATGCCGGATTCACGCACCGCCATATCGGCAAAAAACAAATGGTGGTTGATGACCACCACATCGGCGGCCATGGCTTCGCGACGTGCCTGGTTAACGTGGCAATCCCGCCAGTGGGGACACGGCGAGCCCAGGCAGTTGTCCCGGCTGGAGGTGATCAAGGGAATCAAAGGCGAACGCTCATCCAACGTCGGCACCTCGGCCAGATCGCCGTTCATGGTGGTGCGTGACCATTTCTGCACCACCGCCAGGGTTTTGACCGACTGGCGATCCGGCAAAGTAGCCGATTGCAAAGCCAGCTCAAGCCTTTGCTGACACAAATAACTGCCACGGCCTTTGAGCATAGCCAGCTTCAGGGGCAGACCCAGCGCCTTTAAAACATCGGGAATATCACGGGAAAACAATTGGTCTTGCAAGGTTTTGGTTGCGGTTGACAACAAGACCCGCTCGCCGCTCAGCAATGCTGGAACCAGATAGGCGAATGTCTTACCTACACCTGTACCGGCTTCGACCACCAGAGAACCGCCGTGCTCCAACGTATGGGCCACCGCCAAGGCCATGTCTGTTTGTCCTTGTCTCGGTTGAAAAAAAGCGGTAGCTCGCGCCAGCGGCCCTTGCGGGGTGAACATTTCCCGCACCACATCGCTCAGACTATCGGACAAGGCATTCCCCTGTCATTTGGGCATGTCTTCTGGACGGGGTTTAGGCAAAGGCGGTTCCGGTGGTTGCTTGCGGTTTGCGCTATCGCCTTCGACTTGCTGACGGTGCTTTTCTGCTTCATCCAGCTTGCGTTGGTAATCAGCACGTTTTTTGGCTACCTCGGCTGCTTTTTCCTGTTGTCTGCGTTGACGTTCCTTGATTTCTTCCATGCGTTTTTCAAATTTTTCGCGGTTGGCTTCAATCTCCTCCTGTTGCTGCAGGTGTTTTTCATTTTTATCCAGGTTTTCTTGCAATTTGTCCAGATAGATGTTGTGAAATTCGATGCGTTTTTCTTCCTCATCGGTTTGCTTATCGGCGCTTTGTTTTTCTTCTATTCGCTGCAAGGCCTTGTCAGTGGTTTGCTGGCGCTGGTAGGAATTAAGCAAAATCTCCTGTCGACGCAAATCGTTGTCAATTTCAATTTTTTTCTGCTGCGCGTCCATCTTGCAATTGCTGACCACTACTTGCTGGTAACACGCGTTGAGCGCATCTTTGTACTCTTTCAAAGCGGCATCACGGGCGATTTTGATACGCGCACGCTCTTCTTCGACATTAACGCCTTGTAGGCTTTGTTCGGCGGGTAGCACCACCGGGGTGTTGACTGCCTGCCAGGCTTGCAGTGGAAAGGCTATACCCAGGCAAAAGCCCGAAAGAATCAGCGTTTTTTTCATATTTAAATTCATGCTTATGTCAACGAAGTATCTACCATACGGCGTCCCAGTGCCAAAAAACCGGCCGACTGCATTTCACGCAAGCGTGAAGCCGTTCTAGGGAATTCGTGAGACATCGGGCCTTCGGTGTACAAGGCCTCGGGTTCTACCTCAGCCTGAATCACCAGTTTGACACGTCTGTCATACAAAACATCGATCAACCAGGTAAAGCGCCGCGCCTCGGAAGACATGCGCACTTCCATTCGGGGCACGCCGCTCAGAAACACCGTGTGAAACTGGCTGGCGATCTCCAGAAAATCGTTTTGCGAGCGCGGGCCGCCGCACAACACCTTGAAATCGAACCAGACCATGCCACCTGCCCGCCGCTTGGCCCACAATTTTCGCTCTTCAATGGTCAACAAGCCGTCCTGATCCGGGGACTCTGACAAACGGTTGAACGTGTCCTGCATGAGCGCCTCGGTGTTTTCATTGCAAGGCGTTAAATACAACTGCGCCTGCTCGAGCATTCTTCCCCGGTAATCGACCCCGTTGTCAACATTGACGACATCCATGCTGGCGTTGAGCAAATCAATGGCCGGCAACAGCCGATCGCGGTGTAATCCGTCCGGGTACAGCTCATCCGGGCGGAAATTGGATGTGGTGACAAAACCTATGTCGTTGCGCTGCATGGCCATCAGCAGCCGGTGCAAAATCATGGCATCGGTTATGTCAGCGATGTGAAATTCATCAAAGCAAATCAACTTAAAGCGTTTTGCCATGCGCACGCCGAGTTCATCCAAAGGGTTGACGGTGCCTTGTAATTCTCGCAATTCGCGGTGTACTTCGCGCATGAATTCGTGGAAATGCAAACGGGTTTTGCGCTCTATCGGTACCGCCTGGTAAAAGCAATCCATCAAAAAGCTTTTGCCGCGACCGACACCGCCATACAAATACACCCCTTTTGGTATGTCCGGGTGGTTGATCAGCTTTTTCAGCTTATTGCCCCGTTTATGCTTGTAATCAGCCCACTCAGAGGCGCAGCGATCAAGTACCGTCACCGCACCCATTTGGGCCGGATCTGCAATAAATCCCCGGTTTTTCAGTTCCTGCTGGTAAGTTTCAAGTACGGACATGGCGGGCGTATTGTGCCCTTTAATGGATTTTGACTAAATATGATGCACTTTCAAATTTTGTCAGTTTCTTAAATAACCCGTCATTGATCTGGGTCAATGCAAATAAGAATAATTCGCAGTTAGAATTCTTCCATCGTATCAACCACCGGAGCAAGCGCCATGTCCTTATTCATGTTTCGTCGCCTCGTTTTGATGACCGCTTTCGGACTTGCAGTCTCCGCCGCAGGCATAAGCAGTGTGCGCGCCCAAGAGATTGAAAAAAATCTGGTCATCAAAAACCACGTGTTTGAACCTGCTGAACTGAAAGTGCCGACCAATCAAAAAATCAAACTGATTGTGCATAACCAGGATAACAGCGCCGAAGAATTTGAGAGCAAATCCTTGAAGCGTGAAAAAGTCATTGCTGCCGGGGCCAAAGCCACTATTGTCATCGGCCCTTTAAAGCCCGGTAAATACGAGTTCTTCGGGGAGTTCAATCCCGCAACCGCCAAAGGTGTGGTCATCGCTGAATAAGCAAGGAGAAAAACATGCTGGGTACCGGAATCATTGTTTTCAGAGAAACGCTGGAAGCCGCTTTGTTTATCGGCATCGTGGCTGCATCCACAAAAGGCTTGGATAAGCGCACACGCTGGCTGAGTCTGGGTGTAGCCATGGGCATGTTCGGTTCTCTGCTGATGGCGTCCGCGATGGACAGCATCAGCAACTGGGCCGAAGGCTTTGGTACCGACCTGGTGACATCAAGTATTTTGATTCTGGCTTTGGCCATGCTGGCCTGGCATTGCATTTGGGTGTCTGCGCATGCCAAGGGCATGGTCAAAGATGCTCGCTCGCTTGGCAGCAATGCGGCCAGCGGTAACAGCAGTTTGTGGGCACTGAGCGTCGCTGTGGGCTTATCTGTGTTACGTGAAGGTGCAGAAACCGTTTTGTTTGTAGCCGGTCTGGTGTCCGGCAGTTCGGAATCTGCAGCAACCATAGCCTTCAGTGTATTGGCGGGCCTGGCAAGTGGCGCCCTGGCGGGTTGGCTGGTGTATGCAGGGCTTGGCAAAGTGAAACCGCAACGCCTGTTTGCCGTGACCAATGTCTTGATACTGCTGTTGGCCGGTAATATCGCCAGCCAATTGGCTAAAACATTGAACCAGGCCGATGTGCTGCCTTACTTGAGTGACAACGCATGGGATATCTCTGACTTGATGTCGAATGAATCTGCACCCGGCATGCTGTTGCACGGCATCATCGGCTACGATGCCAACCCCATGCAGCTTCAACTTCTGTTTTATGTGACCACGGTACTTGTGATTTATTTTGCATCCAGAATTGTTCTGCAGCGGGTCAACAAACCGCAATTGAATCCTGCTTAAAAAAACTTAGGCCACAACGCCCATCAATTAAAACTCACGCCCCTGGGAATCAGCCTGTATTCATAAGCCTGGCGAGTCAGTTCTTCGCGGTAATCCGGGTGAGCGATTGAGATCAAAGCCAAAGCGCGTTCGGGTACCGACTTTCCTTTGAGGTTGACGATGCCGTATTCGGTGACCACATACATCATGTCGGTACGCGGCGTGGTCACCATGTTGCCGGGCGTGAGCGACAAGGCGATGCGGCTCTTGCGCTCGCCGCGTTTGTCAAAGGTTGATGACAAACACATAAAGGATTTTCCGCCCTCAGACGCATAGGCGCCGCGCACAAACTGCAACTGCCCGCCGGTGCCGCTGAAATGGCGAAACCCATCGGACTCTGAGGCGGCTTGGCCTTGCAAATCCATTTGCGTGGTGTTGTTGATGGCGACCACACGGTAGTTGCGCATGATTTCATGCGGCAAATTGGTATCGGCCACTGGCAAACAAGACATGTCGGGGTTGCGGTGCAAGCTGTCGTAATAGGCCTGCGAACCCAGCCCGAATGAAAACGCCATCTTGCCTGCGTGCACTTGTTTGCGGGCATTGGTGATTTTTCCGGCGTGGTAAAGCGCCATCATGCCCTCGGTCAGCATTTCGGAATGCACGCCTAAGTCTTTGGCATTGCTGTGCAAAAGTTGTTCACACACGGCATTAGGCATGCCGCCAATGCCGATTTGCAAACACGAACCGTCTTCAATTTCTGCGGCGATCAATTTGCCGACAGCAATGTCCACTTCAGAAGCCGGAGGATTCGGCAGCACAGGCGCGGGCTGGTTGTCACCTTCAATGATGAAGTCCACCTCGCTGATGTGCACACCGTTGTTCACGCCAAACACATACGGCAGCCCATCGGTGATTTCCACCATGACAAGCCGTGCGCGTTCAATGATGTCGCGGTGCCACAAATTGGCGGCGCTGAAATTGAAGTAGCCGTGCTCGTCCATGCGGCAGGTTTTCAGCACAACAATATCTACCGGCGCGATAAAACGCTTGTAATAGTCTGGAATTTCGCCGAGATTGACAGGCAGGTAGTGGACGCGCCCGGCATCATGCATTTTGCGGTCGTAGCCCGAGAAATGCATACTGAACAAATGAAAGTGTTTGCCCTCAGGGTCCTGGTCCAGTACCGCGCGCGGGCGCATGGTGATGCACGAGCGAAACTTCACGTCATGCAATTCGTCTTTGCGCAAAGCCAGCGCTTGATCGAAGGCGTCGGGTTGACACAGGGTGGCACCGTAGTCAATCCACATGCCGGACTGAACCTGGGCAGCCGCTTGCGCGGCAGTGATGTTGCTTGCCTGGTGGCGGGCTTTACGCTGGGACATGATCTTGGACTCTCATGAGATGATTTTGTTGGTTGCTTAAGCTTTGCTCAGCTTGGGCATCGACCGACGCAGAATATCGTGGATTCTGGTTTGCCAGCCCGGGCCGGTGGCTTTGTATGCATCAAGCACATCGGCATCAATACGCATATTCAGTGTCGGACGCTTTTGCGGCAACGCTGGTCGGCCCCGCCCGCGTTTAAGCTGCGCCTTGTCCCAAAACGCATCTACAGCTTGGGCATCATTCGGATCGTAGGGGTCAAATGCTTTGACCACGGACAATGGCGCATCGGCGACCACATCGCGGCGCACCCGGGCCCAGTCAGTGGAGACTGAGGGTTTCGTCTTGACTGATGAATTGCTCTTGTTCATACCTTTTCCTTTCCTGTCGGGAGGCTCGGCGCATAGAAATTGCCCTCACCTCGTCAGCTTTCGGACGTGTGTAGACCAACACCAATACAGCGCCAGCCATCTCTACCCATGCCACATCCAGCCATCTGTGTTCCCCGTTGCGGGTGGAATCAACCGTGAGTTTGGTTTCAGCGAAATACACCAACCACGCGTCAGTCAGTGAAATTCCGTGTTTTTCAAGGTTGATCCGATTCTTTTCAGGTTCGAAGCTGAAGTGCATGGATTTGATTTATTGTATAGGCTGATATTCCGGAGGTCATCCGGTGCGGCCTGTTCAATGTCGCAAATCAACGGCAATAAATAGTCAAGTCTCACTGAATAAAACCATCAGCCAGACTTCATTGGTGCGGTGGACGAAACTAAAAATTCAGAGTGCGCTTGTCAACCGCCAATGCTGCCTCTTTCGTAGATTCACTTAATGAAGGATGCGCATGGCAAATACGAGCAATGTCTTCGGCGCTGGCTTTGAATGCCATGGCCACGGTCGCTTCAGATATCAATTCGCTGGCCTGCGGCCCGATGATATGAACGCCCAAAATTTCATCCGTGTGTGCATCGGCCAGCATCTTCACCATGCCGGTGGTGTCGCCCAAGGCACGGGCGCGCCCGTTGGCAAGAAACGGGAATGTGCCGGATTTGTAAGCCACACCCTCGGCCTTGAGTTGCTGCTCGGTACGTCCCACCCAGGCAATTTCCGGGCTGGTGTAAATCACCCAAGGCACCAAATTGAAATCCACATGCCCGTGTTGACCGGCGATGCGTTCAGCCACGGCCACGCCCTCCTCCTCTGCTTTGTGCGCGAGCATGGGGCCGCGCACCACGTCGCCCACCGCCCACACGCCGGGTAAGGCGGTTTTGCAATCTGCGTCCACCACAATCGCACCGCGCTCGTCGAGTTGCAAGCCAACGGCTTGCGGGTTCAAACCGGTGGTGTTGGGTACGCGACCAATCGACACGATGAGTTTGTCCACATCCAATGTCAGCGCCTCGCCTTTGGCGTTGGTGTAGCTCACGCTGACAGCTTTTTTGCTGTTCTTGATATCGCCGACTTTGACGCCGAGTTGAATATTCAAACCTTGCTTGTCAAAAATCTTTTTGGCTTCTTTGGCGATTTGCTCGTCCACTGCGCCGAGGAATGTGGGCAGGCCTTCAAGAATGGTGACCTCTGCGCCCAGTCGTCGCCACACCGAGCCCATTTCCAAACCGATCACACCCGAGCCGATGAGCGCGAGTTTTTTCGGCACGGCGCCTATGCGCAAGGCTCCGTCGTTGGACAGCACGTTGACTTCGTCAAACGGCACGCCGGGCAAGGCGCGAGCACTGGAACCGGTGGCGATGATGACTTGCTTGGCGGTCAATGATTCTTCGGCTTTACCCGAGACTTTGATTTCATAACCGGCTTCAGACTTGCTGGCGAAACTACCGCGTCCATGGAAAAACGTGACCTTGTTTTTCTTGAACAAATACAAAATGCCGTCGTTGTTTTGTTTGACCACGGTGTCTTTGCGTTTGAGCATTTGCGTCACGTCCATTTTCAAGTCTTTGGCCGTGATGCCGTGCTCGGCGAAATGGTGATTCGCCTGCTCGAAATGCTCAGACGACTGCAACAAGGCCTTGGACGGAATGCAGCCCACGTTGGTGCAGGTGCCGCCGGGGGCCGGGCCGCCGCTGGCGTTTTGCCATTCGTCGATACAGGCGACATTCATACCGAGTTGGGCCGCGCGAATCGCTGCGATATAGCCGCCGGGACCGGCGCCGATGACGATGACATCAAATGGTTTGCTCATAATTTGGTTCCAAACATCAGTTAAAAGTAGTGTCAACACCCTTGAGATACAAAGTCTCAGGTGCCAAATCCAGTCTGTCATCCCAAACCACCGTGCCATTAGCGACGTGGGCTTTGGAAAAAAAACCGCCTTGCTTCAAGCGTTCAAAAGCAGGGAAATGCAAATAGGGTTTGACATCAAATTGCTTGATCGAACCATCAGTGAATTCGAGGCGCAACTCAAAACCCTCCAAGGCTTGAACCTTGGTCACTTTGGGCAGCAAAGGCTTAATGGTGTTCATTTGAGTGGATCAATCCTGAATAACTCACGGCCCTCGATAGCCAGCTTCCAGTCTGCCATCAACTCCTCTGAATGAATTTCAATCCAAGCTTGCACCAAACGTTGCTTGTTTTTGGGGAAATCTCCAGCCAACATGTCTGCACTGGGAATGGCAAAAACCGCCTCAAAGTCTTGATAAAACACATGGATGTGCGGGGCATGATGCTCACTGGTGTCCATGAAATACATGGACACCAAAATGCCGTAGAACATCGAGATGGTAGGCATGGCTCAAATATCAAACAGCAAACGCGCCGGGTCTTCCAGCGCCTCTTTCATCGCCACCAAGCCCAAGACAGCTTCGCGGCCATCGATGATGCGGTGGTCATACGACATGGCAAAGTAGTTCATCGGGCGCACCACCACTAGCCCGTTTTCCACCATGGCGCGGTCTTTGGTGGCGTGCACGCCCAAAATGGCCGACTGCGGCGGGTTGATGATGGGCGTGGACATCATCGAGCCGAAGGTGCCGCCGTTGCTGATGGAGAAGGTGCCGCCGGTCATCTCTTCAATGCTGAGCTTGCCGTCACGTGCTTTCACGCCATATTCAGCGATCTTTTTCTCGATATCGGCAAAGCTCATTTGGTCGGCGTTGCGCAAAATCGGCACCACCAAACCGCGCGGCGAACCCACTGCAATACCGATGTCGAAATAGCCGTGGTAAACGATGTCGTTGCCGTCCACCGATGCGTTGAGCACCGGGAATTTTTTCAGCGCGTGCACCGCGGCTTTGACGAAAAAGCTCATGAAGCCAATCTTCACGCCGTGCTCTTTTTCAAACTTGTCTTGGAAGCGCTTGCGCATTTCCATCACCGGTGCCATGTTCACTTCATTGAAGGTGGTGAGGATGGCGTTGGTCGATTGGGATTGCAACAAACGCTCGGCCACGCGTGCACGCAAACGGCTCATGGGCACGCGTTGCTCGGGGCGCTCGCCCAAGTTGACGGACGGGCCGTCGACTTGCGGCAAGACCTTGGTCGGTGCGCCAGTTGGAATCGCTACAGGCGCGGGTTTGGCACCCGTTGCCACTGCGCCGAGCACATCGCCTTTGGTGACGCGACCGTCTTTGCCGGTGCCGGTGACTGAACCGGCAGCGAGGTGGTTGTCGGCCATCAGTTTGGCAGCGGCTGGCATCAACACATCAGATTTGGAGGTGGATGCAGCGGCTGCGACAGGCGCAGCGGCTTTGGCAGCAGGCGCCGGGGCAGCGGCGCTGGCTGGTGCGGCGGCAGTGGCGCTGGCTGCCGTATCAATGCGTGCAATCAACTGGTCTGCCTGCACCGTGCTGCCATCGCCGCACAGAATTTCCACCAGCACACCAGAAGACGGTGCGGGCACTTCCAACACCACTTTGTCGGTTTCGACATCGATGAGGATGTCCTCGGCTGTGACGGCTTCACCGATTTTCTTTTTCCATTGCAACAAGGTGGCTTCGGCCACCGACTCGGACAACTGAGGGACTTTGACTTCTACGATAGACATATTGAATTCCTGAATGTGTGAAGGGCTGAGCTCTGAGCGCACATGCGCTGCATGAGCGGCTTACTTGGTCAGAATGAAACCTTTGAGACGGCCAAACGCGCCATCCACCAGGGCTTTTTGCTGCTCCTGGTGCAAGTGCGAATAACCGACGGCGGGTGAGGCAGAAGCGGCGCGACCGCTGTAACCCAGTTTCTGGCCGGAGGCCATGTTTTCAAACAAGTAATGCTGCACAAAGAACCAGGCACCCTGGTTTTGCGGCTCGTCCTGACACCAGACCACTTCCGTGGCATTCGGGTATTTTTTCAACTCGGCGGCAAACACCTTGTGCGGGAACGGATAGAGCTGTTCCAAGCGCAACAACACGGTGTCGTCTTGGCCGCCCTCTTCGCGTTTTTTCGACAAGTCGTAATACACCTTGCCGGAACACACGACGATGCGCTTGACCTTGTCGGCTTTGATGTCCTTGAACTCGGGAATGATGGTCTGGAATCCGCCCTTGGTGAACTCGGACACGGGAGAAGCCGCATCTTTATGGCGCAACAGCGATTTGGGCGTGAAGATGATCAGCGGCTTGCGCAGGTTGCGCACCATTTGACGGCGCAGCACATGGAAGATTTGGCTGGCTGTGGTGGGCTGCACGATTTGCATATTGGTGTCAGCCGCCAACTGCATGAAACGCTCGACCCGCGCCGAACTGTGCTCGGGGCCTTGGCCTTCATAGCCGTGCGGCAGCATCAAAGTGATGCCGTTGACCCGGCCCCATTTCACTTCGCCGGAGGCGATGAACTGGTCGATCACCACTTGCGCACCGTTGGCGAAATCGCCGAATTGCGCTTCCCAAATCACCAAGGTGTTCGGGTCGTTGGAAGCGTAGCCGTACTCGAAGCCCAGCACCGCTTCTTCGGACAAGATGGAATCGATGACGGTGAACGGTGCCTGGTTGTCTGCCGCGTTTTGCAAAGGAATGTAGGTGCCGATGTCCCACTTTTCGCGGTTCTGGTCGTGAATCACCGCGTGGCGGTGGGTGAAGGTGCCACGGCCTGAATCTTCACCGGACAAGCGCACCGGAAAACCACTGGCCACCAAGGAAGCAAACGCCATGTGCTCGCCCATGCCCCAG
This sequence comes from uncultured Burkholderiales bacterium, assembly GCA_903887325.1. Lineage (GTDB taxonomy): Bacteria > Pseudomonadota > Gammaproteobacteria > Burkholderiales > Burkholderiaceae_C > Limnohabitans. Next base: position 36,149 of record CAISPG010000108.1, read on the forward strand.
TCCACCGGCAAGTCGCCCCGTCCCATGGCAGCGCGGTCGTCCAGCACTTTTTTCACCAGCGAATGTGGCGTGATGCCTTCGGGCAGTTTGGTGATGCGTTCAGCCAGTCGTTTCCACTCAGCCATGGGGAGTGCCGTGTCAGCCGCGTCAGTCCACTTTTTGCCCAGGAACGGGCTCCAGTCCACGGTGAATTTGGTTTTGAAATTGGTCAGCACCGGCTCGGAGGTGTTTTTGCCCGCGTCCAGCGCAGCGCGGTAGGTTTTCACCATGTCTTCGCCAATGGTCTCGCCCAAGCCCTGAGCCGCCAAGCGGTCTGCGTACAGCTTGCGCGTGCCCGGGTGAGCGACGATTTTTTTGTACATCAAAGGCTGGGTCAGGCTGGGCGTGTCTTGCTCGTTGTGGCCGAGTTTGCGGTAACAAGTGATGTCCACCACCACGTCCTGCCGGAAGGTCATGCGGTATTCCAAGCCCAGCAAGGTGGCCAGCACCACCGCCTCGGGGTCGTCGCCATTCACGTGCAATACAGGCGCTTCCACCATTTTCACGATGTCTGTGCAAAACGCGGATGAACGCATGTCGCGCGGGTCGGAGGTGGTGAAACCGATTTGGTTGTTGATGATGATGTGAACCGTTCCCCCCGTGGTGTAGCCACGGGTCTGGGCCAGCGCCAAGGTTTCCTGGTTCACACCTTGGCCGCCAAACGCGGCGTCGCCGTGCACCAGCACCGGTAGCACCTGTGAACCGTGAGGGTCATCGCGCCGGTCCATGCGCGAGCGCACCGAACCTTCCACCACAGGGTTGACAATTTCCAGGTGCGAGGGGTTGAATGCCAGAGACAAATGCACCGGGCCGCCGGGGGTAGACACATCCGAGCTGAAGCCCTGGTGGTATTTCACGTCACCGGCTGGCAACTCTTCGGGAGCGGTGTGGTCGAATTCCGCGAACAAATCCTTGGGCATCTTGCCCATGATGTTGACCAGCACATTCAAGCGGCCACGGTGCGCCATGCCTATGACGACTTCTTGCACGCCCTGGGTGCCGGCGGCCTGAATCAATTCGTCCATGGCGGCGATGAAGCTTTCCCCGCCTTCGAGCGAAAAACGTTTTTGGCCGACATACTTGGTGTGCAGATAGCGCTCAAGGCCCTCAGCAGCGGTCAGCCTGTCAAGAATATGTTTTTTCTTCTCGATCGAAAATTGCGGGTGACTGCGAATGCCTTCCAGCTTTTCTTGCCACCAGCGTTTTTGCCGCATATCGGTGGTGTACATGTATTCGGCTCCCAGCGTGCCGCAATAAGTTTCACGCAGTGCGTTCAGCAGTTCGCGCAAGCTCATGCGGTCTTTGCCGAAAAACGTGTTGCTGGTGTCGAACACGGTTTCCTGATCGGCATCGGTGAAGCCGTAAAACGACGGCTCCAGCTCGGGAATATCAGGGCGGCCGGTGCGCTGCAACGGGTCCAGGTTGGCCCATAACTGACCGACATTGCGGTACGCGGCGATTAACTGTTGAACGGCGGTGCGCTTGCGGCCCATTTCCTGGTCGGCGCTGGCCATGACCACACGTGTACCGCCTTGTTTCGCCCGTTCGGCAAAGGCGTTGATGACCGGCAAATGCGGCACGTCTTTGGACTGGCTGCCATCGACGGCGGGCACATGCTGAAGCGCGTCGAAGTACTGGCGCCAGGAGTCAGGCACGCTGCCGGGGTTGAGGAGATAGTTTTCGTACATCTCTTCGACGTAAGGCGCGTTGCCCCCGAAGAGATAGGTGTTGCCTGCATAGGCTTGATAGACGGACGAACCCGTCTGCGGTGAATCGCTCATTGCTGACCTCCGTTTCCCTGCAGGAAACATAAGCTTGGTTGATGAACCCTCCGTGACACGGCTGAACCGGATAACGGATGCGACCGGTATGGAAGAGCACACCGGTATGTCAGGCCATTGTGCCACCGAAGCCTGACAGCTTCACGACAAAGTCCCTGCTTGACCGCTGCGCCGGGCTCAAACGCCGCTCACCGCCGCAAGCGGCAACGTTCGCTACACGTTTGACCCGACACATCGCTCAGGTGTGACGTGTTTGAGCTCCTTAAACCAACTGCTCTTTGATCTGCTGCAAAGGCGTCGGGTCGTCCATCGTGGTCAAGTCGCCGGGATCGCGGTTTTCGCACACCGCTTGTATGGCGCGACGCAGCAACTTCCCGCTGCGTGTTTTGGGCAGCAAGCTCAGAAACAAGACCCGCGACGGTCTGGCCACTGCGCCCAGTTGGCTGTCCACCAGCTTCATGATCTCGCCTTCCAGCTTCAAGCGGGCAGCTGCATCGCCCAGTGCGGATGCGTCTTTGGCCACCACAAAGGCCATGGCAGCCTGGCCTTTCAAGGCATCGGCGACACCGACTACGGCCACCTCGGCCACGTTCGGGTGGCTGGAGATGCTTTCCTCGATTTCGCGCGTGCCCAAACGGTGACCGGCGACATTGATCACGTCATCCGTGCGCCCCAGGATGTAAAAGTAGCCGTCTTCATCGCGCACGCCCCAATCAAACGTGGAATACACCAGCCTGCCGGGCACGCTTTGCCAATAGGTTTTGACAAAACGTTCATCGTCACCCCACAGGGTTTGCAAACAACCGGGCGGCAGCGGGCCTTCGATCACGACCACGCCTTTTTCCTGCGCACCGGTCAGTTCCTCGCCGGTGTTGTCGTCCAACAGCTTGACGTTAAAGCCGTACATGGGCACGCCGGGGCTGCCGAATTTGCTGGGCATGGTTTGCACGCCATTGGCCACGGTCAATATGGGCCAGCCGGTTTCGGTCTGCCAGTAGTTGTCGATGATGGGTTTGCCCAAACCGTCGGCAATCCATTGGGCGGTCGGTTCGTCGAGCGGCTCGCCCGCCAAATAAAGCGCTTTGAGGCTGGAGATATCGTATGTGGACAGCAACGCCGGGTCTTGCTTTTTCAAGACACGCACCGCCGTGGGTGCGCTGAACATGTGCGTGACTTGGTATTTCTCAACCAGCTCCCACCAGACGCCGCCGTGCGGACGCGTCGGCAGACCTTCGTACATCAGCGTGGCCATGCCAGCGATCAGCGGCCCGTAAATGATGTAGCTGTGGCCCACCACCCAGCCGATGTCGCTGGTGCTGAAATACACCTCGCCCGGCTGACCTTGAAAAATATGTTGCATGCTGGCGGCCAGCGCCACGGTGTAACCGGCGGTGTCGCGTTGCACGCCTTTGGGTTTGCCGGTGGTGCCTGATGTGTAAAGCGTGTAACTGGGATGCGCCGCATCCAGCCAGACACAGGGCACGCGTGCATTGAGATGTTGCTGACGCAAAGCGGCGTAGTCGTGATCGCGTGCAGGCAGGCTGGTGAACGGGGCCAAACCGCGATCCACCATCAATACCGCCGACGGTTTGTGTTGGCTCAAAGTCATGGCTTCGTCCAACAAGGGTTTGTAGGGCACCACCTTGCCGCCGCGCGAACCGGCATCGGCGCTGATGATGAGCACCGGGGATGCGTCGTCAATGCGCGTGGCCAAAGAATGCGAGGCAAAACCGCCGAACACCACAGAGTGAATCGCGCCTATGCGCACACACGCCAGCATGGCAAACGCCGCTTCGGCAATCATCGGCAGGTAAATCAGCACCCTGTCCCCCTGCTTCACCCCCAAGCTTTGCATGATGGCCGCCATGCGCTGCACCTCATCGCTGAGCTGCGCGAAGGTGTAAGTCACTTCCTGGCCGGTTTCGGTGGACACGTAAATCAGCGCGGGCTGGTCGCCACGGCTTGTCACATGCCGGTCCACCGCGTTATGGCAAACATTGGTTTGTCCGCCCACAAACCAGTTCGCAAACGGCGGTTGGCTGTAATCGCAAATTTGCTTGGGTTTGACATGCCAGTCGATCAATTCTGCTTGCTCGGCCCAAAAAGCGTCGCGGTCTTGGATGGATCGCTGGTAAAAACTGGCGTAGGTATCCAAAATGGTCTCCGTTATTTGATCAAGGCCTGCAGTTCTTTGAAATGCGGGTGCTCTGCGCTGCGAAGCCATTCGAACAACACCATTTCAGTGGTCAGCAGTTCGGCCCCGGCGGCGGCCAGGCGGTCATAGGCGGCATCCCGGTTGCGTTCGGTGCGGGAGGTACAGGCATCGGTGACCACCCACACGTCGAACTCGTCTTCCAACAAGTCCAAAGCCGTTTGCAGCAAACACACATGGGCTTCCAACCCGGCCAACACAATGCTGGCTGGCGCTTGCTCGGCAGCTGCCGGTTTTTGCAAATGCTTGGGCAGGCTGCGTGCGTTACCTGCCGGTTTGCTTTTGACCTCGGGTCGTAACCATTCCACCAAGCCTTCTTCGCAGGCGCTGAATTGCATTTTGGCCAGTGTTTGC
>CAISPG010000109.1 GCA_903887325.1 uncultured Burkholderiales bacterium
GTTTTTCGCCAAGGACCGGGTCAAGTATTTCTTCAGTTTCTGGGGTTTGGTGGATTTGATTTCGATCCTGCCCACCTACCTGACCTTCCTTAATTTGTCTTCCTTGCAAGGCACCAAGGTTTTGCGTGTTCTGCGTGTGGTGCGGGTCTTGCGAGTGTTGAAGATGGCGCGAGTTGCACTTCAAGCTTTAGGACTTGGGCCAAAAAAACAAGGCTCCAACCCCATTTTGACCAACCTGAAAATCTATTTCATTGCCTTGTTCTCGGTGGTGATGATTTCCAGCACACTGATGTACTACGTCGAAGGCAACTTGTACACGCCAGAGGCCATGGCTACCGGTCAAGCCATTTATGACGCTGAACTCAAAGTCAACCCTTTGCCCCCTAACGCACCGCCTGGATCTGAGAAATTCATGCCTCTTGACCCGGTCAGCGGCAACCCGATTCCGGAAGACAAGCGTTTTTACACCTCTATCCCTGCGGCGATGTGGTGGTGCATGGTGACTTTGACCACCACCGGTTACGGCGATATGTTCCCGCTGACCTTCGGCGGAAGAGTGATAGCAGCTTTCACCATGTTGCTCGGCTTGGTACTGTTTGGTATTTTGTTGAACATCGTCGGCAAAACCATCATGGTGCTGCTGTTCGGTGAAAGCCTGACAGAGGAAGACAATAAAAAAGCCACGCGCGAAGCCATACTTGAAATGATGATCAAACGCGAATGGATTTCCAAAGAACGCGCCGCAGAGCTGGAACTGATGTCAGAAGCTGATATCAAGGACCATTGCAAAAACCTCTGACGCATGCAAAGCCGCACCAAGCGGCTTATCATGAAGCAAGCCCTGTCCTTAAACGGCGGGGCTTTTTTCATCGCCCGTGTCGCAAGACCCACCCGGCCCGATTTCTTTGAACTCCATTGCCTGCACCCATGACCACACTGAAAAAATTCGCCCCCTGGAAAATCCAAGCTGATGATACGTTTCGCTTAAGCGAGGTCGACACCCGTGTGCCCAAAGACAGTTTCACCAACGATGACGCCAAGGCGCTGAAATCCTTGTTTGAACGCTTAAACAAATTGCAAACTACCCTTTACGCCGGTAAGTCACGCGGATTGTTGCTGGTGCTGCAAGGCATGGACACGGCCGGCAAAGACGGCGTCATTCGCCACGTGTTCACCCACATCAGCCCGCTGGGCGTGCGCGCGCAAGCGTTTGCCGCGCCCTCAGAGGAAGAAAAACGCCACGACTTTTTATGGCGCATCCACAGCAAACTGCCAGGCAAAGGCGAGATGGTGATCTTCAACCGCAGCCACTACGAAGACGTGCTGGTGCCACAGGTCAGAGGCTGGCTGAAAGCGCCGGTGTTGCAAAAACGCCTGGCACATATCCGCAACTTTGAAGCCATGCTGATGGACGAGGGCATCACGGTATTGAAATGCTATTTGCACATTTCCAAATCCGAGCAGAAAAAGCGTTTGCAGGCGCGCCTGGACGACCCGCAAAAACAATGGAAGCTGCAGGCTTCTGATTTTGAAGACCGCAAACTCTGGAGCAATTTCATGCGCACCTACCAGCAAACGCTGGCGGCCACCAGCACGAAAGAATCGCCGTGGTACATCATTCCGGCAGACGATAAATCCGAGCGCGACCGTTTTTTGGCCGAGTTGCTGGTCGCGACCATGGAAAGCATGCACTTGAAAATGCCGAAACCGACTTTGAAGCCGGGCAGTTTCAAGCTCGTTTAAGAAACACCACCACCACCGCCAGTGCGGCTATCGCCAGCCAAATGGCGGTGTTATTCGCCTCAATGAATTTAAGCGCACGGTCTTCCATGCTGAGCGGGCGCTGGTTGTCTTCAGACATCAGTTGGCCCTGGCCACCCAGACGGTGGCGCCCTCGGGGCCGTAGTTTTCTGTATGCGGAATATCGCGCGCCAGACGGAACGGGTCTCCTGCTTTGAGAATGACAACTCTCTCGCCCAAGGTCAGCTTGAACTCGCCACGCACCACCAGGGCACTGACATCAAACGGGTGCGTATGCGTATCGACCACGCGGTTGGCTTCCCACTCGCGCACCAGCACTTCGTCAAAGCCCTCGTCCATAGAGACGGCGGTGAATTCTTCAAATGTAGGTGTCATTTTTCAAAATCTTTCAAAGGTTCAGGATGTCCAGTCGAGCATCATTTTCAGGCACAAAGGGTCGGAGAAAGCCACTTTATAGGCCTCAAGTGCCTGTGAAAGTTTATAGGTGTGGGTGATCATGCCTTCGAGCGACAACTGCCCGGTCTCCACCATGCGGGTGACCGCGAGTAAATCGTGTTTTTTCCATTGCGCTGCGGCGCGTATTTGCGCTTCGCGCATAAAAGCAGGAGCGAAGGCAAAGCTCAAATCCTGTTTGTAAAAACCGGCCAGCACCACCTCGCCGCCGGGTGACAGACGCATGATCAAACTGTTGAGCAGGCTGCTGTCGCCGCTGACGTCGTACACGGCTTTGTAGTCTTTGCGCGTGTCGTCGTTCGGGTGTATCACCGCGTAACCCTCGGCTCCGCTTTGACGCAAAGCCTGTGTTTCCCAAACCACGGGGGATGGGCCGCCCAGCGCCACCGTGATGCGGGCCAGCAAGCGGCCCATGACACCGTGGCCGACGATGAGATCGGGCAACACCATGGGTTGGCGCTCGCCGCCCAGCGCTATGGCGTGGTAACAGGTGGCCGCTAGCGCCAGCAACACAGCTTTGGGGCCGAGTTCGGGCGAGACTTTGACCGCACGGTCATGCGCAACGATAAGGCGCGAACCGGCGCCGCCGAAAATGTTGCGCACGCCTTGAAACGTGTAAGAACCGGGGACAAACACATGGTCGCCGACTTGCACAGAAGAACCGGGATTGACTTTGCTGACCAAGCCGACGGTTTCATAGCCGGGCACCAACGGATAACCCAAGCCCGGGAACGGTGGCATGCTGCCGTCCCAGAGCAGGCGTTCGGTGCCGGTGCTGATGCCACTGAAAGTGACGTCGACCTCAATGTCATTGGCTTCAAACGCTTTGACCTCCAGCGTCTTGATGCTGAGTTGTTGCGGGGCGTCGAAAACAATGGCTTGGGCAGTGTTGCTCATGGTGCTGCATCAAATTGAAATAGGGGAATTTTCAGCCCGCATCTTAGCCATTACTCACTGGCCTAGGGTTAGCCCGTGGCTGTATCACATAGGAGGTTATTGACCGGGCAGCGAATGCCGTTGAAACACAGACACCGCCAAGGCCAGCCAGCCCAGCACAAACGCCATGCCGCCATAAGGTGTCAGCGGCCTAAACAGCTCCACACCGGCCAGATGACGCATTTCAATATTGAAGCTGAACAAGACCAGCCCGAGCACAAAGCCGGCAGCGGCCAGGCCACGGCTCCAGTTGAAACCGCTTTCTCGGGCCATCCAGGCGGTCAACAACAAAGCCAGCGCATGAAACTGCTGCAATTGCAAAGCCGATTGCAATGAACGCAAAGCCGCTTCTTCCAAACCCGGTTGGTGCGCCACGTAAGCGGCAGTCAACACCGACATCGCGCCTGTCACACAGGCGAACACAAACAGCACATGGCTAGCGATTTTCATGAACAGTGAAGCCCCGGTAAAAGGTATGATTTTCTCTATGAACACCAGCCACACACTCCCTCGCGTGATTCCGGCATTTGGCCTGAGTTGCATGTTACTTGGCGCAAGTTTGCTCGGTCTGTCTTCGCGGGCAATGGCTGACAACGGCAACCCGCTGCAAGCCCTGTCTGCCAGCCAATGGAACGCAGACAAGGCGCGCCATTTGCTGGAACGCGCAGGCTTTGGCGGCACGCCGCAAGAGGTGGCCCGGTTCGCGGCCATGACGCCGTCTCAGGCGGTGCGCACGCTGGTGCGCTACCAAAATATCCCTGACCAATTCATCCCATTTGAAGACTCGGGCTCCCATGACGACGGATTGGAGCCATTCGCCAGTTCGCGCCCTGCCGCTACTGATCTGGCCAAGGCCAGCGGCGAATCGCTGGGTGTGAAAGTCAAGCCGGAGGGCAACCGCCGGGTGCAACAAGTGGCCGACCGTTACCTTTATTGGCTGCGCGCCTCACGCTTGGAAACGCATCGCCTGGGTTACTGGTGGGCCAACCGCATGCTCACCACGCCGCGTCCTTTGCAGGAAAAACTCACGCTGTTTTGGCATGGCCACTTCGCCACCAGCGAAGAAAAAGTACACGACTACCGCAAGCTGCTGATTCAAAACGAAACCATGCGCTTGCACGCCAACGGCAAATTCCGTGACCTGATGCTCGCGGTGGCCAAAGACCCGGCCATGCTGGCGTTTTTGGACGCAGGCGTGAATGTCAAAGGCGCGCCGAATGAAAACTTCGCGCGTGAAATCATGGAGTTGTTCACCATGGGCGTGGGCCATTACACCGAGACCGATATCAAGGAAGCCGCGCGTGCGTTCACCGGCTGGAATTACGACAAGTTGAAGTTTGTGGTGAACCCGGCGCAGCATGACGACAGCCCAAAAACCGTGCTCGGCCAAACCGGGCGTTTTGACGGCGAACAAGTGATTGACATCCTGCTGGCGCAACCTGCCACTGCCGACTTCATCGCCGCCAAGCTGTACCGCTATTTCGTTCGCGAAGACGTGTCGCCCGAACTCAAAACACAGCTCGGGCGCGTGCTGCGCGACTCGGGCTATGACATCGGCAGCTTCATGGAAACGCTTCTGCTGTCGCAAGACTTTTACAGCGCCGCGTCCACCGCCACGCGCATCAAGCCACCGGTCGAGTTGCTGATTTCTACCTATAAAAAAATGGAACTCAAGGCCGTGCCTGGCATCCCCGACTTCAACGAGCAAACCGAAATGCTGGGCCAGAAATTGTTTTACCCGCCCAATGTCGCAGGCTGGGCGCACGGGCGCAGTTGGATCACGCCGGGCTTGCTGCTGGCGCGCGGCAATGTGATTTACGACACGGTTTACCCGCCTATCGATTTCAGCGCACCCGACCGCACACCCAACGGCCTGTACCAAATCCTGCCGGTGGCCGACAAACTCGCCCTTGGCATGGACGTGACCACCGCCACCCAACCCGAAGGCAAAACCATGGGCGACATGTCCATGTCCATGCAAGCCGACCGGGACGAAGACTTCAACACCCGTTTGGCCAGCTACCACGCCTGGCGCAAAGCCATAGAAAAAGTCAAACCCATACCGCGCGACACCGTGCAACTCAATCTGTCGCAACTGCTGCGCCAAGCCCATTGCAAAACCACCGCGCAAGCGGTCGAGCATTTGCTGCAACGCTTTGTGTCTGTGCCCGTGTCTGACGCGGTGAAACAAAAACTGACTGCCTTGATCAGCGACGACCTGGGCACCACCGACTTGAACATCGCCGACAGCTACATGGAAGACGCCATGCGCAACCTGTTGCATGTCATGTTGTCGCTGCCTGCCTACCAACTGGGATAAGCCATGAACCACAGCCAACTGTCACGCCGCGAACTGCTGCAAGCCCTGAGCGCCATGAGCCTGAGCACCGCCCTGCCCTTGAGCGCCCAAGCCAAACCCGCTGACGACAACCGCATTCTGGTGGTGGTCGAACTGACCGGTGCCAACGACGGTTTCAACACGCTGGTGCCCTACGGAGATGACAACTATTACAAACTGCGTCCAAGCTTGGGCATACGCGCCAACAAACTGCGCAAGATAGACGACATGCACGGCTTCAGCCCCGGCATGGCGGGCTTTGAGCGGCTTTACAAAAACGGCCAGATGGCGGTGGTGCACGGCTGCGGTTACGACAACCCGTCGTACTCGCATTTCACCTCTGCCGCTTACTGGCACACCGGCGCGCCCAACGGCGGCGAGCCCTACGGCTGGCTGGGCAGATTGGCCGACGCCATCGACCCGCAACTGACGCCGAATTTTTTGATCAACATAGACGAACGCCAATCGCTGGCGGTGCGCGCCGCGCGCCATGTGCCGGTGGTGTTTGACGACCCCGAGCGCTTCGGGCGCAAAGGCCTGTACCAAAGCCGTGCACTGCTGGACAAAGGCACAGGCGAGAACGCCGACAGCGGCAACGCCTCACAGCAATTTTTAGAAGACGTGGCGCAAAGCGCGCGCCAGGCCTCGGTGCAAGTTCGTCAGGCTTGGAACAATTACAAAACGCCTATCGACTACGGTATTTTGTCCATGGACTTGCCCAAAGTAGCCGCCATGATTCACGCGCGTTTGCCCAGCCGCATCTACCACACGGCTTACCGGCACAACGCGTTTGACACCCATGTGCACCAAGGCGAATTGCACCAGCGACTGCTGACCTATGTGTCGGACGGCATCGCCGGTTTCATGCAAGACATGAAACGCATAGGCCGCGACAAAGACGTGACGCTGATGGTGTATTCCGAGTTCGGTCGCCGCCCCGCCGAGAACACCAGCTTGGGCACAGACCACGGCACCGCCAACCATGTGTATTTGATCGGCCAGCCGGTCAAAGGCGGGCATTACGGCCAGGCGCCCGACTTCACCCGCTTGAACGCCGAAGGCAATGTCAACCCCACTGTCGATTTCCGCCGCGTGTACGCCACCGTCATGCAGCAATGGATGGGCGCGGACAGCGCGGCTTTGTTGAACGGCAAGTTTGAAACGCTGCCTGTGTTTGTAAGCTGAAATGGCGGATGTGCAAAACCGGCGATATCAATTGATATAAAATGCCATCATTGATATCACTTAAAGGTGGTTTTATGTCATCCATCACTGTGCGAAACATTCCAGAGGAAACCCACCGCGCTTTGCGGGTGAGGGCCGCATTGGCAGGCAGAAGCACCGAGGCCGAAGTCCGGGCCATTTTGGAAAGTGCCACCAGGCCGCAGACCCGCATCAAACTGGGTAGTTTGCTGGCCGACATAGGCCGCGAGGCTGGCGGAGTAGACCTGGACATAGTCCGCGATAAAACGCCCTCAGAACCTTTGAGTTTTGAATGATTCTGCTCGATACCAACGTCATTTCTGAACCCTTAAAGCCCGGCGGCGACACTGCTGTGCTGGACTGGCTGGATGCTCAAGCTATAGAAACGCTGTATCTGTCGACCATCAGCCTGGCAGAGTTACGCTTTGGCATAGCCGCAATGCCAGATGGAAAACGTAAAAAAATGCTGCAACTCAAACTTGAGGAAAGCATTCTTCCCTTCTTTGCCGGCCGCATCCTGCCCTTTGACGACGCCGCTTCTCAAGTTTATGCACGGATACGCTCCAGCGCACGCGTGCGAGGATTGGCCATTGCAGCTACGGATGGGTTTATCGCGGCCATTGCCGCCAATCACACCTTTGCCGTGGCCACACGCGACACCGCCCCGTTTGAAGCCGCTGGTTTGCAAGTGATCAACCCGTGGAAATTGGGGTCAGGTTCCAATTAATTCTTGCGCTTCAGGCGCAGTTAATCGCTGAATAGTGAGAGCGCATCGTTGCTCAATCAACACGATGATTTGTTCAACAATCTCATGTTGCGCAAACCCATGTTTGGGATCCTCTTGAAGTTGACGCGCTGTCACAGGCAAGGATTTCGCCAAATCCAAGATTCGCTTTTTGGCCTGTGGTTTGGCAAGCCCGGCCTCTTGCGCAAATTGCTCCCAGTGCCTTGCATAAACCTCTGTGAATTTGTACTTGCTGCCAACTTTCATTGCCATTTTCACTGCCAGTTTTGGGTAAACAGCCGTCGAAAGCGTGTCGTAAAACGGCGATAAAACGGGCCCTTTCGGCGAGTACAACAGTGAGGAATTTTTCCCATGCGCATCATGGTTTCCGATCAAAGCATTGAAGATCACGTAATCAAGCAATCTCAACACATGGGGCGCACTAGGTCTGGTAACCCGTCGAACAAGATCAAAGCACTGCGCCAAATTTGGGCCACCTTCGTTTTGGTATTTCATCTCAGAAACGACGCCTAGAGCTTGGCAAAAATCTTCTTGATGCAAACGTTCCCGATTCCCGTCCGAACCAAGGATTCGGTCGTATCGCTCAATCAGCAAAAACTCACGGTCTTCTACTTTGTGTATCAACGCGTGAGCAGGCTTGAGTTGCATGGCCTCAGCCAATGCCATGCAAAAGCCTTCATTGGTGACACTTGCTTCTAGCGCTTGAATAGCAGGCTTCAATATGTGAGAGCTTGGCGTGCCGTTGAGCGGCAAACCAATGCGCGTTCCATCAAAAATAACTGGCAACTTATCCTGCGCTCCAGCGAGTGAGAGTCGCAAGCCGTCTTTGCCTGCCAGCATGGGACGATGTGGCAACTCATCCAAGATCGCTACTAGCTCCACGTCCGTTAACCACTGAACCTCATCTTTTTGTGGAATTTGAGGTAGCGCTGTTCCTTGCTCCCGAAACGTCACGGCACCCGCACACTCACCACCAAGGTGGTCCAACAACGCAAATTCATTTTGTCCTGACACGTGCAACTGCTGAGCGATCAGTTGACGCATTCTTCCTTCGGGCAGCAAGCCCGCAAAGAATGGGCGGGCTAGATGATCATCAAAGGGCTCAGTTTGCAAAGGCAACGAGCAAGATAAAGGCATCGCATTGGGTCTTTGCAGCCATTCAGGTGCGTATGCAAACTCAAGTCGTCCATTGACCAAGCCCAATGTGCCAATATGCTCGGTAAATAACCAGACATCTAATTTATGTGCCATGTGTGGAGACCTCACTCGCAGAGGATGGCAAACCATCCAAGTTAATCACCCCACCGAGTGCATCAATCACTCGCAGGACCGAGTCAAGTCGAACCGTTGGTTTTCCACTTTCCAGATCAACGATGAACCGCACCCCGACCCCGGCAGCCAATGCCAATTGAGGCTGTGTAAGCCCAAGCCGCTTTCGTGCAGATCGAAGAGCGTTACCAAGTTCTTGAGGAGATTTGATCGTAATCATGGTCTTCATAATTTCCCGTTCGGTAAATTATGAAGTAATTTCCTAGGTTAGGCAATTAAATATCCCGAACGGGAAACAAATGCTTCGAATGAAGCTTTCTGACGAATAAATGTACCGATCGGGAAATTTAATTACCTGTATCCAGTACAAATAGACCCATCTCCGATTTCAAATGACTTTCGTAGGCATGCATAGGTCATTCGCAAAAAGGGGCTCCAAACCCTTGTGTTTGCCCGTCGCGGGACGGGTCTTGAGGGCTGGCTAGAGAACCGCCAATTCGCGAAGAGAATAAAAAAACCGCCGGTTCTCACCAGTGGTTTTGGCTTAAAGCTTAAAAACTTACTTGCTGTTTTTCTGAATGAAATCTGCCATGCGTTTCAAACCGGCTTTGATGGCTTCGTCTGAAGCGGCGTAGCTAAAGCGTATGTGTTGACCGTCACCTTCCACCCGCTGGCCGAAGTGAATATCGGCCAACACGGCAACGCCCGCCTCCAGCAACAAACGTTTGCGAAACACTTCTGAATCCGCGCAACCGGTCAGGCGGCAAGCCTCGGTCACGTTAGGCCAGGCGTAAAACGCGCCGCCCGGGGTTTTGCAAGTCACGCCGGGTAAGTCGTTGAGCAAACCGACGATCAGGTTGCGGCGGCTTAAAAACACCTCGCGCATGTGGTTGGCGTCGTCTTGCGGGCCGTTCAACGCTTCCACGCCCGCCCATTGCGTGATGTGCGAGGCGCAGGACTCGGTATTGGTGATCCAGTTGGTGAAATACGGTGCCAGCTTTTTGTTGGCGCAAAAGCCCAAGCGCCAGCCGGTCATGGCCCAGGTTTTGGAGCAGCCGTCCGACAGGATGGTGCGCTCTTGCATGCCGGGCAAGGCGGCGATGGAGTTGAACTCGCCGTCATACACCAACTGGCCGTAGATTTCATCGGCGAACACCCAGATTTGCGGGTGCTTGTGCAAGATGTCGGCGATGGCCTGCAAATCGGCTTTGGTCAGGATGCCGCCGGTCGGGTTTTGCGGTGAATTCAAAATCAACAGCTTGGTGCGCGGCGTGATTTTGTCGGCCAGCTCTTGCGGATCGAAACTGAAGTTGCGGTCTTCGCGCAAATAAATCGGCA
>CAISPG010000110.1 GCA_903887325.1 uncultured Burkholderiales bacterium
GAGTGCGGCTTCCCACTCTATGCCATAGCCCAAGCTTTCTGCTTTGGCGCGCGTCATACCGTAGGCTTCGGCTTCGTTCAACAGCGCATGGATGATGGCTATGCCGGGAACAACGTACACCTTGTCCTTGGCTGCTTCCAGCATGTCCAGTGTTTTTTCGTCGCAAAAACTGGCGTGGTAGATGATTTCAATACCGTGCTTTAGCGCTTGCTGAACAGAAGCGCCTGAACGCGCATGGGCGGTGCCGCGTTTACCGCGCATTTTGACTTCTTCCATGGCCGCAGCTACTTCTGCATCTGTCATCCAATTGGTTTGCGCCGGTGAATCCGGCGTGAAGTTGTCACCTGACAAATTGAGTTTGATGCAATCAACGCCGTACTTTAAAAACAAGCGCACGGTTTTGCGCATGTCCTCAGCACCATTGACATTGGCACCGAAGCTGAATTCAGGAAACGGTAAATGCGGCAGCGTTTCATCGCCTAAAGCGCCTGGCACTGTGATTTCCTGGCTCGCAGCCAGATAACGCGGACCGGGGATCTGACCGCTGTTGATGGCGTTGCGAATCACCACGTCAAGCCTTGGTTTGGCACAGGCAGCGCCGACACAAGACGTCCAACCGGCCTCCAGATAAATCCTGGCGACTTTGGCGCTCCACAGCACGTGCTCCTCTAAGGGCATGGTTTGTATACCCGCCAGATTGGCTGCGTTGTTCCAGGAAAAATGTGTATGGGCTTCGCACATGCCGGGCATGAGCGTAGCGCCTGCGGCATCGATTTGCGTGGCATCGCCGGCGGAAACAGGGGCGGAGGAGCGGCTGATGTGTTTGATGCGCTTGCCCTCGACCAGCACACTGCCCGCATAGGGTGCAGCGCCGCTGCCGTCAAGAATGCGTACGTTGGTAAAAAGTGTGGATCCCATGCTCATCTCCTTGCTCAAGCGGCCCAACGCGTTGGAATGGCCGGTCTTCCCGTCTGGCCGCGCGACGACAAAGAAGGCGGTTCGCGGTGGAACTTGCCGTCCTTCATCACAGACAAAATGCGTGATTTATCCTGCAACACCGTGATATCGGTCAGCGGGTCGCCGTCAATCAACAACAAATCCGCCAGATAGCCTTCGCGGATTTGACCCAAAGGCTCAGCACTTCGCATCATGGGCGCGCCCCACTGGGTGGCACTCAGCAGCGCCTCCATGTTCGACATACCGATGTGCTTGACAAAATATTCCAGATCCTTGGCATTGGTGCCGTGCGGTGTCCAGGCGAAACCATAGTCCCCTCCGGGCATGATGTGTACACCGCGCTTGTGCAAAGCGCGCATGGATTCGATGGCCGCGTCCAGCTCTTTGAAGTAGCCCATTTTCTGAACCACGTCTTTGGTCAAACCGTATTCACTCGCGTTGTGGCAGGTATTGATTAACCAGGCCAGTCCGGGTGCGATGAAATGCGATTGACGATGCTGGTCCAGCAGGTCAATCGCTTCGTTGTCCAGAAAGCTGGCGTGGTAAATGACATTGATGCCTTGCTTGACGCATTGCTTGACCGACCAGGTAGAGCGGGCGTGTGCAGCCACCCATTTGCCCCAACTCTTTGCCTCTTGCACACAGGTGGAGATTTCCTCTTCAGTGAATTGACTTTGTTCACTGGACATGCCGGTGATGGATTCACCTGACAAGTTG
Source organism: uncultured Burkholderiales bacterium (assembly GCA_903887325.1). Lineage (GTDB taxonomy): Bacteria > Pseudomonadota > Gammaproteobacteria > Burkholderiales > Burkholderiaceae_C > Limnohabitans. Next base: position 1,675 of record CAISPG010000110.1, read on the forward strand.
ATTTTCAATGTGTCCACGCCGTATTTGCAGAACATACGCACGCAGCGACGCATTTCATCACTGCCGCTGACCACGGCACCGAAAGCAAACTCGGATTGCGGCAAATGCGGTTGGGTGCTGTCGCCAAGTCCACCGGGTACAGTGATTTCTTGACTGGGTGCGGTATAACGCGGCCCGATGATGGTGCCGTCGTTGATGGCATTGCGAATGACGACATCCAGCCGGGGTTTGGCTGCGGCCGCACCCACACAACTGGTCCAACCCATGTCCAGGTATTGCTTGGCCACCTGGGCACACCACAGAATATGTTCCTCGGGCGGCATGCGTTGAATAGCGTCCAGGCTGGGTTGGTCATTCCATGAAAAATGGGTGTGCGCCTCCACCATGCCAGGCATCAAAAAACAGCCGGCACCGTCGATGATGGTTTGGCCGGACACAGGCATGTTTCGCATGCCGTTGACCGCACGCGTGACCCGCACAATTTTGTTGCTCTGCACCAGCACTTCACCTGCAAAAGGCATGTCGCCGCTGGCATCAAACACATTCACATTGGTAAACAAGACTTGGTTCATGGCTTTGCCTTCAGGCGTTACGCTTTAAAAAATCCCGCGTTTCACGGATGCATTCGTGCGGTCTTTCCACCGGTGTCCAGTGACCGCAGCGATGCAACACCACACTGCGCGCCCTTGGCATGCGACGCGCCATGGCTTGCACGGCGGCCGGTGGCGCGACCAGGTCTTCGTCCCCGGTGATCAGCAGCACCGGCACGTCAATATGTTCAATATCTGCTGCTCTGACTTGCGCCAGAGCCAGGCAGTAGTCGGCGTAGGAGCCGGGCGATTGACGCATCAGACTTTCACGCACAAAGGCGTAGGCAGCAGGACTGTGACTTTTGGTGTGGCCGCTGACAGCGGTGTTTAACAATGCGTCGGCCATCTCCTGCAAACCGGCCAATCCACCCTGACTGACTTTAGCGGCACGCGCGCGAAGCGCCTCGCGCGCAGCATCAGCAGGTGCGGCCAACGGCCCGAACAGCAACAGGCTTTTCACCAGTGCAGGACTGCTTTGCGCCAAGTGCTGACACACAATGGTTCCCATGGAATGACCTAGCCATTGGGCGGTTTCAATGGAAAAAGTACGGCAAACAGTTTGCAGGCAAGTCACCATGTCCTTGACGCTGATGTCAGTGGTGTTGCCCAAAGATCTGCCGCAACCAGGCAAGTCCACACTGATGAGCCGGAAGCCTTCAAATGCTGATTGCAAACTTGTCCAGGTATTGGATGTGCCGCCCAGTCCGTGCACACACACCACCGCAGGCCCGGTGCCTGAGTCTTCGACGGCGACGCCATGAACCAGGTGCAAACTCATTGCACTGAGGTTCCTGAATGATCAACCAACAACATAATCAGCATGCATTCCCTCTTGCCAGACAAATCAAACATCGGCTATAAACGTTCTACATTCAAAAAAAGACACTTGTCTCTTTTTCAAAAAACGATACTACGGCCTGACATCTTGTATAGAAAGCCCTGCCGCCCTCTTTTTAATCATGATTTACCCTGATGAAAACCACCGCCGCCGCGCCCAC
>CAISPG010000111.1 GCA_903887325.1 uncultured Burkholderiales bacterium
GTCCCCAGCAGATGAGATCCGCCGAGCATGCCCTAAGTCCGGAAAACGATTCAAATCGTGGACAAGGGGAAAGTCAGATTTATTCAAATAAATCATGAGGTTACGCTGAGTCTGACGGCAAACGTTGGGACACTAGTGATGCACGATAAACTGGAAATCACCCCCTCTTACGGCCTGAACGGGCCAAATACCTTGCACGCCAGTCAGACACTGGGGGAGCAAACTTCGCAAGTACTGAGCGCACATTCCTCTGCTGTAGCAGCAGTCGCAGCACTCTCTGTGGCTGCGTGTGGTGGAGGTGGTGGTGGTGGAACTACCCCGATCGCCGTTGCAAAGCCAAGCGAATCTCAAGCTGCTATCCGTTGCGACACCGACGGTAACGTGTGGTGCGGCTGGGGCTGGGGCGGCATGCAAACCAATGGCGTGCGCGTGCATCACCCTGATGGCACCATGCTGGCTTCCTGGGCAAGCGCGGAACCCATCAGCAGCGAAATCGCCACTGACATGATGGTCGAAAGTTTCATTGGATCTCCTTTGTTTATGCGAAGTTTAAAAATGATCTGTCCAAGTTTGAACATAGTGATCACTTTCAATGTTCATGATAACCATGAATCCAGTGCTGCGAATCCTAGGGTAAACGACTCAGTGCTAACCCTTCATCCGTCAGTTAATTAAAAAACAGGCTCTTTAGGACTGGTCTTATAGATACATACCCTGATTGCAACTGACCCGGATCAAGCAAAATGCTTTGATGTTTAATGCCTTATTCCTCAGTGCTCTGCTGCTACTGACATCTGCGCAGTCAGTGGCGGGATTATTGAACAAAACAGAGATTGAAAACCTGCTGGAAGGCCGTTACCTGGCGGGCGATATACAAGCCGATATTCCCGCTTATCCCTTGTTCCTGAAAAACCCGTCTGCGCCCTCAGCCAAACCTGAGCTTGCCGGTTATGCCTTTGAGACCGTAGATCTGGAGCCGGTGCGCGGCTACAGCGGCAAACCGGTGGACTTGCTGGTGTTGATGGACACCACTGGCGTTTACCGTGATGTGAGATTGATTGATCACAAAGAGCCGTTCTTTTTGAACAAACCCGGCACCATCAGATTGATGGATTTTGCCTCTCAGTACATAGAACTTTCTTTGCAACACACGGTAGATGTTTTGTATTGGAACGAAGCCGGTAGCCGGGATGCGCATACAGCAGAACTCACGGGTGTGCACCACGGCACAGTGACTGCCAAAGCCATCAACCGCAGCATTCTTTCGTCTGCGGCCATGGTGGCCATGGCCAGGCTCAATATCAGTGCAGACAGCGCGGCCGCCAAAGCCATGGCCAATGCCACGCAAAAGCGCGCCCATTCCGATAGCTATACACCGCTTAAATGGGATGAGTTACTGGACAACCATTTGGTTACCTCAACACGTGTGAGCATCAAGCAACTGCGCGACACCTATGCAACTTCCAATGCGCCGGTGAATGATTTACAAACACAACTCAAAGTTGAACAGGATGCGCTGGTTTTTCACACCGCTTTGCTGGCTGATCCTTTGGCCGGTCGCAATCTGCTAGACGCAGAAGGCTGGCGTTATGTCACCAACAAGCGAAGAAACCAACAAGCTTTGTTGGTGACCTTGAACGATCACCTGGATCTGTTGAACAAGCGGGACAAATGGTTGACCGAACCACAGCCTTTCACGCTGTCGCAAAACGGCAAAGAAATAAAACTGCAGTTGATCGATTATGAAAAAGGCTTGTCGGTTCCGGGTTACCCGAATTCCACGCATGCATTTTTTCTATTGGCTGAAAAAGCCACGCCACTGGACGCTACTCGGCCCTTTGAATTGAATTTCCATTTGAAGCGGCGTTACGGCAGCAATATTGTCTTGAACAAAGTAGAAGAAAAACTCTTTGCTGTTGACCATCAGTTCCACGGTTGGCGTGCCTCTCTCACAGATTTGCGTTACACCAATTGGCTGGAGTTGGACTGGGTCAAGCTGTGGCTGGACAGGCAAATCGAAATAGGCGTGCTGCTCATCGGTCTGGTTTTATTGACCACCGGTCTGGTCATGCAAAAAAACTTGAGTGCTAACGCCAAGACACTTGCTGTGGTTCGTACCGCTTACTTGTGTTTCACGCTGGGCTTCATAGGTTGGTATGCGCAAGGGCAATTGACCGTCATCAACATCACTTCAGCTATTGCGTCGGTCAGTTCAGGCGGCGGATTGGATTTTCTGTTGAACGACCCCATCAGCAGTATCTTGTGGGTGTTTGTCTTCGGCACGCTGCTGGTCTGGGGACGCGGCACGTTTTGCGGCTGGCTGTGCCCGTTCGGTGCGTTGCAGGAACTCATCAGCATGGTGGCTAACCGTGTAGGTTTGCATCAAAAACGCTTAAAGCAGTCTTTGGATAAAAAGCTTAAATGGGTTAAGTACGTTTTTCTGCTTGCCATTCTTGGGTCTTTGTACGTGGCACCTGCGTATTCAGACTACCTGACCAAGGTAGAGCCTTTTGAAACCGCTATCACTTATTACTTTGTGCACGACTGGCCGTATGTAGTCTGGGCAGTGGTTTGCCTGGGCTTAGGTGTGCTGGTATACCGTGGCTACTGCCGTTATTTGTGTCCCTTAGGCGCGGCGCTGGCCGCAGTCAATGTGCTGCAAAGCTGGTCATGGATTCCCCGCCGGGAGGCGTGCGGTACGCCGTGCCAGACCTGCCGCCACCGCTGTGAGTACCAGGCGATTGAGCCGACAGGAAAAATCGATTACGCCGAATGCTTTCAATGCCTGGATTGCGTGTCTATCTACCAGGACGAAGAAAAATGTTTTCCGCTGATACAAATGCGAAAGTCAGGTGACGGCTTTGTGCCTGTGAAAGCATCCTAAAGATTGGACTGAGCGTTTATGAAAGCCTCAGCCCTTTCAAGCATCAGGGATGCGGTCCCCAGGGTGCGGCCACCATCAATTGCACGTTCTGCGAATTGATCAAAGGACGCAACTGTTTGGCAAAGGCCATGAATTTTTCATCGGCAAACAACTTTGCCCAGAAGGCACGGCGGTTTTCGTCGCTGTCGAATTTCCACAAATGGATCAATTGGTGTAAGTCGCCGGTATCGCTGGTGAAATAGCCGATCAAGTGTTTGTCATGCCCGCCAGCGCTGAGTGCCGGCCAGCCTTCGCTGCTGTACAAACGCTTGACTTCGGGCATTTCCCCGACACGGACGGCGTAAGTGCGTTTTTCGTAAATCACTGTCATGGCTATATCTCCTGAGGACTGTTGCACAAAAAAATGCATCCTATCAGTCCGACTCAAGGTGCCGCAACAAACTGCATGACAATCGCCTGCATGCATACCCACCACGCCACACCTGACAAAGAAGCCATTGCCTTGCTGCCGCCGTTTGAACGACTGGGCCCGGATCACATAGAACTGGTTTGCACTGCTGCGCAGGCTTTGCAAGCCCGTGAGCAATTGTTAATGGCAAAGGCCTGGGGCTTTGACACCGAATCCAAACCCACTTTCAAGGTCGGCGAAGTGTCCGACGGGCCGCATATTTTGCAATTGGCCACGGCAGAACGTGCTTGGGTGATTCAACTGCATGACCCCGAATGCCGCGCAGTCGCTGCCGGTTTGCTGGGTCATTCAGGGATTGTGAAAGCCGGCTTCGGTCTGGGCGATGACCGCAAGCGCATCATCCACAAACTGGGCGTTGATCCGGCAGATATGCTTGAACTCAACACCGTGTTTCGTGAGCGCGGTTACCGAAAAGACATGGGTGTCAAAGGTGCGGTGGCGGTGCTGTTCAATCAGCGTTTCATCAAATCCAAAAAAGCCGCGACCAGCAACTGGGCGAATGAACGACTGACAGAAGCGCAGCTGATTTACGCCGCCAACGATGCCTATGCCGCGTTCAGGGTGTGGCAGGCACTGAAGCTGTCATCAACCGGTGACAGCGTGTTGTAAAGCCAGCATAGTAGGAACACTCACCAAGGCAAATAACACCGACAAGGACAGGCTGACCGACACCTCGGCCTCTCTGACTTTGTAGCGACTGGCAAATAAATACGAGTTGGCACCGACCGGCATACAAGCGGTAAGCATCATCACGGTCATGGGCAAAGCGGGCAAACCCAGAGCCCAGCCACCGGCCAGGATCAACAGAGGATGGAACACATTTTTCAAAGCCACAATTTGAAGAACTTCGCGCCAAATGACAGCGGGCTCAGCGCCGTCGGCTTGTGCCTGCCAAGTCTTGCCACGACCTAACACCTGTTGCAACTGAATGCCGACCATGATCAGCGCCAACGGGGAAAAAGACCTACCCAGCCAGTCCAGCGGCTTGTCTATGAGTTCGGGCAATTCCAAACCTGTGAGAGAAAACATGAGTCCCAGAAAGGCCGGTAATGACACCGGATGAAGCACGGCAGCCTTCGCCGCTTTCAACACCGTGGTGCGCAAACTCTGCACCTCACCACCCGGCATGCGCCCGGCTTCGCGCGCACTGGCAATTTCAAACAGCAAGGTGGCATAGGTCAAGATGATCAGGGCGTGCACTGACACCAAGGTGAGTATGTAAACCAAGCCCTGCGTGCCGTAAGCCAGCGACACCATGGGAATACCAATCATCACAGCGTTGCTGTAGGTGCCGCCCAGAGCCCGCATACAGCCGTGTTGAGTCAGACCGTAAATCATCACCCAGGCGGTAAACCAGAGCAAAGTCAGCACGTGGTACATCATGACAGGGCTTAAATCGAGTTCATCCAATTGCACTTTGCCCAGCGTGCGAAACAACAAAGCCGGGCCCAGCAGATTGAACGCCAATTTGGAAATGTCTTTCAGCCCTTGGTCAGACACCCAGCGCAGTTTGCCTGCCAGGTAACCGCAGGCGATCATGAAGATCACGGGTAATAAAGCGTTGAATATGACCGGCATATCAGTCTTGTTTATCAGGGCTACCGCCGCGTAGGCGGCACATCCGTACAAGACCCATGCGCCACTTCCGCTGCCATGCCTATGCTCTCGCCCAGCGTGGGATGCGGGTGAATCGTCTTCCCGATATCCACCGCGTCAGCGCCCATCTCTATCGCCAATGCAATTTCACCAATCATGTCGCCTGCATGCGTGCCGACGATGCCGCCGCCCAAAATTTTGCCGTGGCCGTGCGCCTCAGGTGAATCATCAAACAGCAGTTTGGTGAAACCTTCGTCGCGTCCATTGGCAATCGCGCGCCCGGATGCCGCCCACGGGAACAAGCCTTTTTTCACTTTGATGCCTTGCGCTTTGGCCTGGTCTTCGGTCAAGCCCACCCATGCCACTTCGGGGTCGGTGTAGGCCACGCTGGGAATCACACGCGCATTAAATGCGGCTGATGCCAGTTCATGCTTGCCTTGCAATTCACCAGCGATGACTTCAGCGGCCACATGGCCTTCGTGCACCGCTTTGTGTGCCAACATGGGTTGACCCACGATGTCGCCAATCGCGAAGATGTGCGGCACGTTGGTGCGCATTTGTATGTCCACGTTGATGAAGCCGCGATCGGTCACATCCACACCGGCTTTATCGGCGGCAATCTTCTTGCCATTCGGTGTGCGTCCCACGGCTTGCAACACCAGGTCGTACAACTGAGGCGCGGGTGCGCCCTCGCCTTCAAACGTCACTTCAATGCCTTTGGCCATGGCGCGTGCTGACACGGTTTTGGTTTTCAGCATGATGTTGTCAAAGCGCGGCGCGTTCATTTTTTGCCAGACTTTCACCAGGTCGCGGTCAGCACCTTGCATCAAGCCATCCATCATTTCCACCACGTCCAAGCGAGCGCCCAGCGTGCTGTAAACCGTGCCCATTTCCAGACCGATGATGCCGCCGCCCAAGACCAGCATGCGCTTGGGCACCTTGGCGAGTTGCAATGCACCGGTGCTGTCGACCACGCGCGGGTCCTTATCTAGCCCATCCTTCTGCATGAATGGCAAATGCACCGCCTGGCTACCAGCGGCGATGATGCAGTTTTTAAAGCCCACCACTTTGTTCACGCCGGTTTTTTCTTGCGCGGTTCCTGTGGTTTCTTCCACCACCAGATGGTGGCTGCCAATGAATGCGCCGTAACCGCGCAGCACGGTGACCTTGCGCATTTTGGCCATGGCCGACAAGCCACCGGTGAGTTTGGCAATGACTTTTTCTTTGTAACCGCGCAAACCGTCCAGGTTGACCTTGGCTTTGCCGAAGTCCACGCCCATGCTGCTCAGATGGCTGGCTTCATCAATCACTGCCGCCACATGCAACAGCGCTTTGGAAGGAATGCAACCCACGTTCAAACACACGCCGCCGAGTTGCGCATAGCGCTCGACCAAGACCACGTTCAGCCCCAAGTCCGCAGCGCGAAACGCCGCTGAGTAACCGCCGGGGCCTCCACCCAATACCAACAGATCGCATTGCACATCTACCGCGCCCGAGTAACTGCTGGCGCTAGTAGTAATGGCTTTTGCTGTAGCTGTTAGTGCGGCGGTAGCGTCGAGCGTCGAAGCGGTTGTAGGCGCTTGGGCGGCAACCACTGGCGCACTTGAAACTGCAACTGGCGCAGGTGAAGCAAGTGCGGCAGCAGATACAGCCTCAGCAGCGGCGGCCTCAACCGTCAACACCACCGAGCCTTGCTTGACCTTGTCACCCAATTTCACTTTCAATGCGGTCACAACACCCGCATGCGAACAAGGAATCTCCATCGACGCTTTGTCGCTCTCAACCGTGATCAAACTTTGATCCACGCTGACTGTGTCGCCTACTTTCACCAGCAGTTCAATCACAGCGACTTCATCGAAATCGCCAATGTCCGGTACTTGTATGTCAATCTGTGCCATGTCTTGATCCAGAGGGGCAGCGTTTGCGCTGTATGTTTAACAGCGACTGTGCTGTGTGTTTAAAGAAGTATCCGGCGGAAGTCGGCCAGGATGTGTCCGAGGTGTGCGTTGAACCGCGCCGCAGCCGCGCCATCAATCACCCGGTGATCCCAGGCCAATGACAAGGGCAGCATCAAGCGCGGCACAAATTCTTTGCCATTCCATTTGGGTTCCATCTGGCTTTTGCACACACCCAGAATGGCCACTTCAGGCGCATTGATGATGGGCGTGAAATAACGACCGCCAATGCCACCCAAGCTGGAAATGGTGAATGTCGCGCCGCTCATTTCAGCAGGGCTTAACTTTCCTTCACGGGCTTTTTTCGCCAACTCACCCATCTCGGCGCTGATTTGCAAAATGCCTTTTTTGTCAGCGTCTTTGAGCACCGGCACCATCAAACCGTTTGGCGTGTCTGCTGCAAAACCGATGTGCCAATACTGTTTGAACACCAGCGCGTCGCCATCCAAAGAACTATTGAATTGCGGGAATTTTTGCAAAGCACTGACACAGGCCTTGATGAGAAAAGCCAACATGGTTACCTTAACGCTTGCGTTAATTCCAGCTTTCGCCGACTTCTCGTGTTCCAGGTTGGTCAACAAGCGAAACGCTTCCAGCTCTGTGATGTCGGCATCGTCATGGTTGGTAACGGCAGGAATCATCACCGCGTTGCGCAGCAAATTGGCACCGCTGATTTTTTGTATGCGACCCAGCTCTTTGCGCTCGATCGGACCGAATTTGGCGAAGTCCACTTTCGGCCAGGGAATCAAACCCAGACCCGAGCCGTCGCCAGCTGGCGCTTTGGAGGCTTGCGCCTGTGTGCGCGTCTCGCCCGTCATCACCGCGCGGCTGAAAAATTGGATATCTTCCTGAGAAATACGCCCCTTGGGTCCGCTGCCTTTGACTTCATTCAAGGGCACGCCAAGTTCGCGTGCAAATTTGCGAACAGACGGAGACGCATGCGGCAAGTCGCCGGACAGCATGGCGGTGGGTTGGTGCGCAGGCGTCGCCACCGCAACAGCGGACGTCACGGCAGCAGCACTGACAGCAACTGGTGTTGGCGCGGCAACCGCAGGCGCACTCGCAGCTACCGGTGCAGCAACTGCGGGCGCAGCAGCAGGCGCTATAGACCCCCCTTCCACGGTTTCCAGTTTTAAAACCACCGAACCTTGCTTGACCTTGTCGCCCAACTTGACTTGCAACTCTTTGACCACACCGGAATGTGATGACGGAATTTCCATCGAAGCTTTATCGGATTCCACTGTGATCAAGGACTGTTCGGCGCGTACTTTGTCGCCGGCCTTGACCAGCAATTCGATAACGGCCACTTCGTCGAAGTCGCCGATATCGGGAATAGTGACATCAATGATTGCCATGCTTGTGTCCTCTTGCTTTATGCATTCAGCGGATTGATTTTGTCCGCTGACAGTTTGTATTGTTGAATCGCCTTGGCCACGGTGGCCACAGGAATGCTGCCATCTTCGCTCAAGGCTTTCAATGCAGCGACCACAATGTAATGGCGGTTGATTTCAAAATGTTCGCGAAGTTTGTTGCGGAAATCGGAGCGACCAAAACCGTCTGTGCCCAAGACTTTGTAATTGCGTCCTTTGGGCATGTAGCCGCGAATCTGGTCTGCATACGACTTCATGTAATCGGTAGATGCGACCACCGGGCCTTCGTGCGCACCGAGTTGCTCAGCCACGAAGGACAAGCGCGGCTTGTCGGTCGGATGCAGCAGGTTCCAGCGTTCGGCCTCGGCACCGTTGCGCGCGAGTTCGTTAAAGCTGGGGCAACTCCAAACGTTGGCGGCCACGCCCCAATCGGCAGCCAGCAGATCACGTGCGGCCATGGATTCACGCAAGATGCTGCCCGAGCCCAACAAGTTCACGCGCGGCATTTTTTTATCGCCAACCGCCGCTTGCAACAAATACATGCCTTGGATGATCTGCTCTTCGGTGCCGGGTGTGAGGCCGGGCATGGCGTAGTTTTCATTCAGCAGGGTCAGGTAATAAAACACGTTCTCTTGTTTTTCCACCATGCGCTTCAAACCGTGTTGCATGATGACCGCGACTTCGTGCGCAAACGTCGGGTCGTAGCTGATGCAGTTTGGAATGGTGCCCGCCAGGATGTGGCTGTGGCCGTCTTCGTGTTGCAAACCTTCGCCGTTCAAGGTGGTGCGCCCTGAAGTGCCACCCAGCAAAAAGCCGCGTGCTTGCATATCGCCCGCTGCCCATGCCAAGTCGCCTATGCGCTGGAAGCCGAACATCGAGTAATACACGTAGAACGGAATCATGATGCGGTTGTTTGTCGAATACGAGGTGGCAGCTGCAATCCAGCTGCTCATGCCACCGGCTTCGTTGATGCCCTCTTGCAGAATTTGTCCTGCCTTGTCTTCTTTGTAAAACATCACCTGGTCTTTGTCCACTGGGGTGTACTGTTGACCATCCGGGTTGTAAATACCGATTTGGCGAAACAGTCCTTCCATGCCGAAGGTACGCGCTTCGTCAACAAGAATGGGCACCACACGTTTACCCAGCGCCTGATCGCGCAGCAGTTGCGTGAGAAAGCGCACATAGGCTTGCGTAGTTGAAATCTCGCGGCCTTCGGCCGTGGCTTCGGTGATCGGTTTGAAAAATTCCAAACTTGGCACAGTAAAATGTTCATCCGCCTTGGTGCGGCGGTGCGGCAAGTAACCACCCAGTGCAGCGCGGCGTTCGTGCAAATAGCGCATTTCAGGCGTGTCATCCGCCGGTTTGTAAAATGGCAGTTTGGGCAATTCGCTGTCAGGAATCGGAATATTGAAGCGGTCACGAAACGCCTTGATGTCTTCGTCGGTCAGCTTCTTGGTCTGGTGCACCGTGTTCTTGCCTTCGCCCGAGGTGCCCATGCCGAAACCCTTGACGGTCTTGATCAACAAGACGGTCGGTTGGCCTTTGTGCTTCACCGCTGCTGCATATGCTGCATACACTTTTTGCGGATCGTGGCCACCGCGACGCAAATTCCAAATGTCATCGTCGCTCAATTTGGCGACCATCTCTAAAGTGCGCGGGTCGCGGCCAAAGAAATGTTTGCGCACATAAGCGCCGTCATTGGCCTTGAACGCCTGGTAGTCACCGTCCACGGTTTCCATCATGATGCGGCGCAGCGCGCCGTCTTTGTCGCGCGCAATCAACGGGTCCCAATTACTGCCCCAAATCAGCTTGAGCACATTCCAACCGGCACCTCTGAATTCACTCTCCAGCTCTTGAATGATTTTGCCGTTGCCACGCACCGGGCCATCTAAACGTTGCAAATTGCAATTGATGACAAAAATCAGGTTGTCGAGTTTTTCACGTGCGGCCAAACCGATGGCCCCCAGCGACTCGACCTCGTCCATTTCACCGTCGCCACAAAACACCCAGACTTTGCGGTTCTCGGTATTCGCAATGCCACGCGCATGCAGGTATTTCAAAAAACGCGCTTGGTAAATCGCCATCAACGGGCCTAAGCCCATAGACACCGTGGGGAACTGCCAGAACTCGGGCATGAGTTTTGGGTGTGGGTAACTGGACAAGCCCTTGCCGTCGACTTCTTGGCGGAAATTGAGCAATTGTTCTTCGGTTAAACGCCCTTCCAGATAAGCACGCGCATACACGCCGGGCGACACGTGTCCTTGTATATAGAGCAAATCGCCGCCGTGGTTTTCATTTTCGGCATGCCAGAAATGGTTAAAGCCTGCGCCGAACATATGCGCCAGTGACGCGAAAGATCCGATATGACCGCCGAGGTCGCCGCCGTCGGAGGGGTTGTGGCGATTGGCTTTGACCACCATGGCCATGGCGTTCCAGCGCATGTAAGCGCGCAAACGTTCTTCTATTTCTATATTGCCCGGGCAGCGTTCTTCCTGGTCAGGCTCTAAGGTGTTGACGTAACCGGTATTGGCCGAAAACGGCATGTCTATGCTGTTTTCTCTGGCGTGCTCCAGCAGCTGCTCTAATAAGAAATGCGCTCTTTCCGGTCCTTCGGAGGCGATGACAGCAGACAGCGCATCCATCCACTCGCGGGTTTCCTGGGAGTCGCTGTCATTGGATGCAAACGTGTGCAGATTGTCGGGCAATGCTGACATAGTGGTCTCCTCAAAATAGCCAAGTTTCGAATCATGACAAGGTCTGGATATTTTGACACAATTTCAAATAGCGCTATCGTCTTTCATATTATGAAATTATATAAACACCGCTTGCTATTCGCCTAAACTCGGCACACATGAAAAGCAAACTGCTAAGCGCACTTACCGCCCAATGGCTCAGCTGGTGGAAACAGCAAAGCCCCAGCCGCCAGGACCGGTTTGCGTTACTGGCCCCTATCGCAGCCGTCGGTATTTTTTTGCTGACCATTGTCAGCAGCGTCGGTTACCTGCGGATAGAAGAGATGGAGCGCGAACAGGAAAGCGTGCAACGCGACCTGGAATTTGCCCAGCAGAAATTGCGTTTGCACCTGCTGGAGCAGCAGGAACAAATGCTGCGTCTGGCACGTGATTTGAGCAACGACAAATTCACCGTCATCGAATTTGCAAATGCGGCCATGGACCTGGCCAACCAATACCCTGAAGTGGCCAGCATAAGTTGGGTAGATCCTTTGCGCCATGTGCGCTCGCATTACGCTTCCAGCGCCGCCGACTTGCAAGCTTTCTCCCGCCAAGGCAACTGGCTGCTTTATCCGCAAACTGAAGATTCATTTTTACTTTCGCGGGAAATAAGGCGCTCGATTTACTCAACGCCTATTTTGATCAAATCCGAAGACGGCAGCGGCTTACAGGAAGCACATATTCAGTTGCACATTCCCATGTTCAACAAAGACAACTTCAAGGGTGTGGTGCTGGTTGAATATTCGCTAGACAATTTGTTGCGCTATGCGGTTCCTACTGAAGTCACAGCCAGACACGCTGTCTCTTTGGTTGACGCAAATAATAATTTACTGGCAGGTCAAAGTATCAAACCTCGCAGCGGTTTGTTCAATTACGCGCCATGGGAAGCCAAGGCTTATGAATACAGCGTCCCTGTGTCTACGGTCGGCAACAGCTTGCAATTGCGGGCGCAGGCCTACCGGACTTCGCAGGTACTGATTGGCAGCGGTCTGTTCTGGTTGGTGTTGCTGCTCAGCGGCATGACCACCTGGATGTTGATAGGCACCTGGCGGCATACCCGCAGACGGTTGTATGCGCAACAAGCGCTGGTGGCAGAAACCAATTTCCGCCGCGCTATGGAGAATTCCATACTGACAGGCATGCGCGCCATGGACATGAACGGGCGCATCACCTATGTGAACGCGGCTTTTTGCCAGATGACCGGTTGGACCGATAAAGAATTGGTCGGATTGCGTTCGCCCTTCCCTTACTGGCCTGAAGAAGACCGACATTTGCTAAATGCAAAGCTCGAAGATCAGCTCAATGGCCGTACCACTTTGAGTGGTTTTCAAATCCGCGTGAAACGCAAAAACGGCACGCTGTTTGACGCGCGCCTGTATGTCTCGCCGCTGATTGATGCGCACGGTCAGCAAACCGGCTGGATGTCTTCCATGACCGACATCACCGAGCCTAATCGTATCCGTGAGCAGCTTTCAGCTTCCTACGAGCGTTTCACCACCGTTCTGGAAGCGCTGGATGCGTCTGTGTCTGTGACGCCATTGGGCAGCACTGAACTGCTGTTTGCCAACAAGCTTTACCGCCAATGGTTCGGTAACCAAAGCGAAGGCCACATGAATCTGGTGGCACAAGCAGGCATGTCTTCCCTTGATGCTTCAACCAATGACGAAACTGTGGACGATTTCTCCGGCATGCCCGGTGTGACGCTGACGCAGGCAAAGTCCGAGAATTCTGAAATCTATTTGCCAAACTTGAACAAATGGCTCGAGGTCAGGTCGCGTTACCTGAACTGGGTGGACGGCCGCCTGGCGCAAATGGTGATTTCCACCGACATCACCAGCCGTCGTCACGCCGAAGAACTGGCCGCCTTGCAAGCTGAGCGCGCGCAATCGGCCAGCCGTTTGATCACCATGGGTGAAATGGCTTCCAGCGTGGCCCATGAACTCAACCAGCCGCTGACTGCGATTTCAAACTATTGCAACGGCATGGTCACGCGTATTCAAGGCAAACAAATCACCGAAGAAGAATTACTCAAAGCCTTGGAGAAAACATCCCATCAGGCACAACGCGCAGGGCAAATCATTCAACGCATTCGCAGTTTCATCCGGCGCAGTGAATCCAACCGCGTGCTGACATTGATCGCGCCCATGGTCAGCGAAGCGGTTGAACTGGCGGAACTGGAAATGCGCCGCCGCCAAGTTCGACTGAGCTTGTATGTGTCGGACCGTATTTCCAAAATACTGGTCGACCCCATATTGATAGAGCAGGTGTTGATCAATCTTCTGAAAAATGCCGCCGAAGCTATTGACCATGCCAAACGCCCGATAGACGACAGACATGTTGAATTGCAAATCGTGCCCAAGATCATCGAAGACCAACAGGTGGTCGCGTTTTCGGTGACTGACAACGGCAACGGCATGACTGAAGAAGTCATGCAACGTGTGTTCGAAGCTTTTTACACCACCAAAAAAGAAGGCATGGGCATAGGACTGAATTTATGCCGATCCATCATCGAGTCTCACCAGGGCAGGATGCTGGCAGAGAACATCTACAATGGAAACAGAATCGTAGGATGTAGATTTTCTTTCTGGCTACCATGCAATCCTGTGATGGTCAATGTTTGAGCATTTTTCTCGCTAGCAATCAGGAGTGACGAATGAGTTTGATTCCTAAAAAAGGCAATGTCTACGTGGTGGATGACGATGAAGCCGTCCGTGATTCATTGCAATGGTTGCTAGAGGGCAAAGACTACCGTGTGCGCTGCTTTGACTCCGCCGAAACTTTCCTCAGCCGTTACGACCCGCGTGAGGTCGCCTGTCTGCTGGTCGATATACGCATGCCCGGTATCTCAGGTTTGGAATTGCAAGACCGTTTGATTGAACGCAAATCGCCTTTGCCTATAGTGTTCATCACCGGTCACGGCGATGTGCCCATGGCGGTGACCACCATGAAAAAAGGCGCAATGGATTTCATCCCCAAGCCTTTCAAAGAAGAAGAATTGCTCAGCGTGGTCGAGCGCATGCTGGATCAGGCGCGCGAAGCCTTTGCTGATTTCCAGCACGCCGCCAACCGCGACGCCTTGATGGGCAAGCTCACCGCGCGTGAATCTCAGGTGCTCGAGCGCATCGTCGCCGGCCGCTTGAACAAACAAATCGCCGACGACCTGGGCATCAGTATCAAAACAGTCGAAGCGCACCGTGCCAACATCATGGAAAAGCTGAATGCCAATACCGTGGCCGATCTGCTGAAAATTGCCTTGGGCCCTAACTCCACCAAATCCTGAGCGCCATGACAGCTTCCATCATTGACGGCAGCGCGCTGTCAGCGCTGTTGCGCGAACAAGTCTCCGATCGTGTCAATGCATTGCAAACCCGGGGTATCAAAGCCGGACTGGCCGTCATACTGGTCGGCGATAACCAGGCCAGCCAGGTGTATGTGCGAAACAAAGTCAAAGCCTGCGAGCAAACCGGCATCCACTCGGTGCTGGAAAAGCACGACGCCACGCTGAGCGAAGCCGATTTACTCGCGCGCGTGCATGCGTTGAACCATGACAACAGCATCCATGGCATTTTGGTGCAACTGCCCTTGCCAGCGCATATTGACGCGCAAAAAGTCATTGAAGCCATTGCCCCGGAAAAAGATGTTGACGGTTTTCATGTGGCCAGCGCCGGTGCATTGATGACTGGCCTGCCCGGCTTTTGGCCTTGCACGCCGCACGGTTGTATGAAGATGCTGGAGCACATCGGTTATTCATTGCGCGGTAAACATGCAGTGGTCATCGGTCGCAGCAATATCGTCGGCAAACCCATGGCCATGATGCTGTTGCAACAAAACGCTACCGTCACGGTATGCCACAGCGCCACGGTGGATTTGAAAGCACACACCCTGCAAGCCGATGTGATCGTGGCGGCCGTCGGTAAGCGCAATGTGTTGACCGCTGACATGGTCAAACCCGGCGCAGTGGTGATTGATGTCGGCATGAACCGCGACGACGAAGGCAAGCTTTGCGGTGACGTCGACTTTGCCGGCGTCAGCCAGGTGGCCTCTTACATCACACCGGTGCCTGGCGGCGTCGGCCCCATGACCATCACCATGTTGCTGGTCAACACCCTTGAATCGGCCGAACGACACGCCATATCCACTGCATGAATAATCCTTTGCTCGAATTTTCCGGTCTGCCCTTGTTTGACCGCATCACCCCCGCGGACGTCAACCCGGCCATCAGCGAACTCCTGGTAACTGCAGACGCCGCCCTTTCTGAAGTCACGCGCGCTGAATTTCCAGCTGACTGGAAACGCATTTCGCAAGTGCTGGATACAGCGACCGAAAAATTGGGTCGCGCCTGGGGTGCCGTCAGTCATCTCCAAGCCGTGGTTGACACGCCCGAGTTGCGCGCCGCCTACAACGCCGAACTGCCGCGTATCACCGAATTTTGGACGCGTTTAGGTGCCGACGAAGCCCTGTACGCCAAATACAAAGCCATAGACCCCGGCAAGTTGAACCACGAACAAAGACACGCCCGTGAGCTTGCATTGCGTAACTTTGTTTTGTCCGGCGCTGAACTCACCGGCGCGGCCAAAGAACGTTTCGCCGCGATTCAGGAACGCCAGGCCGAGATCAGCCAGTTGTTCAGCGAACACGTGCTTGATGCCACCGATGCCTGGTCGTTGATCGTCAGCAAAGACGAAACCGCAGGCATTCCAGACGACGTTCTTCAAACAGCACATGCCGCCGCAGTAGCCGACGGCAAAGACGGTTACAAGCTGACATTGAAAATGCCTTGTTATTTGCCGGTGATGCAATACGCACACAGCAGTGACTTGCGGGAAAAACTCTACCGCGCCTACGCTACCCGCGCCTCTGACCAATCCCAACACTTGCAATTCGATAACAGCGCCGTGTTAAAGGAAATCCTGCAATTGCGTCGTGAAGAAGCCGCACTGCTGGGCTACGCCAACCACGCGCAGGTGTCGCTGGCCAGCAAAATGGCCGAGTCCCCTGAACACGTCACCGGCTTTTTGCGCGATCTGGCTGGACGCGCTCGCCCTTATGCAGAAAAAGACCTGGCCGAGATGCGCGCATTTGCCGTTGAACAACTGCATATCGCCGACCCTAAAGCCTGGGACTGGACGTTCATCGGCGAAAAACTCAAGGAAGCACGTTACGCCTTCAGCGACCAAGAAGTCAAACCTTATTTCACCGCGCCCAAGGTGCTGGACGGTTTATTCAAAATTGTTGAGACCTTGTTTGAGGTCAGCATATGCAAAGACCAGGCGTCTGTTTGGCATCCCGGCGTGTTGTTTTACAGGATAGAGCGACAAGGCGAACTGGTGGGCCAGTTTTACTTGGATCCCGGTGCCCGCCAAGGCAAACGCGGCGGTGCCTGGATGGACGATGTGCGCGCGCGCTGGTTGCGCCCGGACAACGGACAACTGCAAACCCCGGTCGCCCACATGGTGTGCAATTTCGCCGAAGGCGTGAACGGCCAGCCGCCGCTGCTCACGCACGACGACGTCATCACTTTGTTCCACGAATGTGGCCACGGCCTGCACCACATGTTGACGCAGGTGAATGAGCGCGACGTGTCAGGTATCAGCGGCGTGGAATGGGACGCGGTCGAATTACCCAGCCAGTTCATGGAAAATTTTTGCTGGGAATGGGCTGTGCTCAAACATATGACCGCTCACGTTGACACCGGTGAGCCGCTGCCACGGGCTTTGTTTGACAAAATGCTGGCAGCAAAAAATTTCCAAAGCGGTTTGCAAACGCTGCGCCAAATTGAATTTTCATTGCTTGATATGTACGTGCATTCGCATGTCGCTGAAGATGTCGATGTCATGGCCGTATTGAAACAAGTCCGGGACGAAGTTTCGGTCATGCACCCGCCTGCTTTCAACCGCATGCCGCATTCGTTCAGCCATATATTTGCCGGTGGTTACGCAGCCGGTTACTACAGTTACAAATGGGCCGAGGTGCTGAGCGCCGATGCTTATGCTGCTTTCGAAGAAACCGCGTCTGCAGACGGTGAACACAGCATAGAGACCGGTCGCCGTTACCGCAAATCCATTCTGGAAGCCGGTGGAAGCCGGCCTGCCATTGCCTCGTTCAAGGCCTTCCGGGGCCGCGAACCCACGCTTGACGCCTTGCTGCGCCACCAGGGCATGGCCGTCGCTCAATAAAGAATGGTTTGTACGCCTTGTGCTGTGCCCAGCAGGCACACATGGGCGTGCTGGCGAGCGAATACGCCAACCGTGACCACACCGGGCCACTGATTGACGGTGTTTTCAAAAAACAAAGCGTCGGCAATCTGCAAACCTTTGACATCCAGCAAATACTGACCGTTGTCAGTAACCAGAGTTTGGCCGTTCACTGTGCGTAAAACAGCTTGAGCGCCCAAGGCTTTGAAACGACGCGTGATTTCAGGCGCTGCCATGGGAATGACTTCCACCGGCAGCGCAAAAGCGCCCAACACAGCCACATTCTTGGACGCATCAGCGATGCACACAAATTGATCAGCTTGGGCCGCGACAATTTTTTCGCGCGTCAAAGCCGCTCCGCCGCCCTTGATCATGCATCCTTTGGGATCGATTTCATCGGCACCGTCTATGTAAACCGACATGCGCTCGACCTGGGTCAGATCCACCACGGGAATGCCTAAGGCCTGCATGCGTGCGGTCGATGCCAGTGAACTTGACACGGCCCCCTTGAAAGCAATACCGCTGGCCGCCAAAGCGTCTATGAACTTGTTCACGGTGGAACCCGTACCCACACCCAGATATTCGCCTGGCACCACATACTTCAAGGCTGCCTGGGCAACTAGTATTTTTAATTCATCCTGGGTGGGGGCAGTCTGGCTCATCGGTGACAATTCCTGATTCATCAAACAGGGATTATCCATGTCAGCGCTGCCCTACTCATTGCTTCGACCGTTGCTGTTCGCCGTGGACGCTGAAACCGTGCATGACAACACCATGGATATGCTGGCAGCGACACAGCACACCGTCTTGCGTCAGTTGTACAGCCAAGCTCGTGTCAACGACCCGGTCCGTTTGTGCGGACTGAACTTCCCCAACCGCATAGGTTTAGCCGCAGGTTTGGACAAAAACGCGCGCTGCATAGACGCCTGGCAGGCCATGGGTTTTGGTTTTGTCGAGGTCGGCACGGTCACGCCCTTGGCGCAAGCCGGCAATCCTAAACCGCGCATGTTTCGTCTGCCCCAGGCGCAGGCACTCATCAACCGGCTGGGCTTCAACAACCAAGGGCTGGAGAGTTTTTTAAACAACGTCAGCCGGGCAACATTCCGGCAACACAGCGAGCAGCCCATGCTGCTGGGTTTGAACATAGGCAAAAACGCGGCCACTCCCATAGAACGCGCCAACGACGATTACCTGACTTGCTTGAACGCGGTTTATCCGCACGCCGACTATGTGACGGTCAACATCTCCAGCCCAAACACAAAAAATCTGCGTCAATTGCAAACCGATGAAGCCTTCACCAGCCTGCTACAAATGCTGCAGCAGCGTCGCCGCGAACTGGCTGACATGCACGGCAAGCAGGTGCCGGTTTTCATCAAAATAGCACCGGATCTGGACGATCTGCAATTACAGCAAGTCTGCGACAGCTTGCGCAGTGTTTGCATGCAAGGCGAGGAAGTGACAGACCAAGCCTGGGGTGTGATCGCTACCAATACCACTTTATCCAGAGCCGCTGTTCAAGGGTTGGCACATGGCGACCAAACCGGCGGACTGTCAGGCGCACCGGTGCGCGAAGCCAGCAACCGGGTGATCCGCCATTTGCGCCGCGAACTCGGGGCTGCATTCCCTATCATCGGTGTGGGCGGCGTGATGACAGCAGCAGATGCGCTTGAAAAAATCCGGGCAGGCGCAGACCTGGTGCAAATTTACACAGGCTTGATTTACTCCGGTCCGGCGTTGATCACTGAATGCGCGTTGGCTATCAAAAAACACGCTTGAACATCAACGGCTATGGTTCCAGTGGGTCTGCCAGTTGGCCTTGTAACTGTCTGCCAGCCCGGTGGATTTCAACACCAGCAAATTTTCCGCATTACGGGTTTGCGCTGAATTGGTGAAGTTAAAACTGCCGGTAATCACCAGTTCCCCGTCAACCACGATGACCTTGTTGTGCGCGATGGCATGGCTGGCGTCCAGCCGCAAAGGGATTTGCTGAGCCTGCAATAAATCAGTGACGTAGCGGTTGCTGGTGTCGGTTTTGGCGTCAAGCAAGACCTTGACCGTCACACCTCTGGCGTGCGCTCTGAGCAAAGCCTGCGCGATTCCGTTGTGGGTGAAACCGTAGGCCTGCACCAGCACCTCGGCTTTGCTTTGGTCTATCACTTCGATGACGGCGGCGGCCACATCAGCGGGCGGTGTGAAATATAGGCCCACGACTTCGGCCTGAGGCTGGGAAGAATTTGTCTTGGCAGGCGTTGGTGCTTGCGCCATTGCCGTCAGACTTGCACTGCACATGGACCAGAGCAAGATCAGTGGCAAACAAACCGCCGCCGGGTTGGTGCGCAAGGTTTTGCAAGCCGGGACAGGGCTTACACTGAAGCATTGAAGATATGAATTTTGCATACAAACCATTCTATGAACCACCCCATACCGTCTGACAGTGAAGCCGCAGAACTCGCGCGGCAACTGGAGCAACACCCCGGATACAAAGTGCTGCGTCGCCTGGTACCGCGACAGCAATTTGAAGCGCCCAGACCCGGTTGCAGATTGCAAAAAGGCGTTGTGCTTGACACCGAAACCACAGGTTTGAGCGTTGACACCGACAAGGTGATTGAACTCGGCATGGTGTTCTTTGAATTCGACCCGGAAACCGGAACCATCCACGGCGACACCACCGTTTTTGACCAACTCGAAGACCCCGGCCGTCCCATACCCGCTGAAACCATTGCCATTCACCACATCACCGACGAGATGGTCAGCGGCAAACGCATTGATGATGATGAAATCGAATCGCTGCTCAAAAACGTGTCAGTGGTGATTGCCCACAATGCGGCTTTTGACAGGCCGTTTGTTGAGCAGCGCTGGCCGCTGTTTGAAAACAAGCAATGGGCTTGCAGCATCAAAGACATAGACTGGAAAGCCGAGGGTGTGAGCTCTGCCAAACTGGAATACCTGCTGCAAACACAAGGCGTTTTTTATGAAGCGCACCGGGCTGAAACCGATTGCTGGGCGCTGCTGGAACTGTTGACCATGGTGCTGCCGCAAAGCCAGCAACCGGCGCTGTTGCAATTGCTGGAATCCTTGAACCAGCCGCAAGTCCGCTTGTACGCCATAGGCTCACCGTTTGACAGCAAAGACTTGTTGAAAGCGAGAGGTTACCGTTGGGACGCTGAAAAGCGCAGCTGGCACCGGAATATGTCAACCGACAAAGCCCTGGAGGAAGAGATCGACTGGTTAAAACGCAAGGTCTATACGGCAAAGAAAAGCAATGTGGTTCAGATCGAAACCCTGGGCGGCACCATACGCCATTCCAGCCGCCAAGGTGAGATTGTCAACCGGGAAATCTGAGCTCAATAGTTAACCATTTGCCAAGGCATGGGACAGGTGGGCGCCACGGGGTAGTACTGCTGACTGGCCGGGCAAAAATACGCGACCCGAACCGGTATGTACTGCACCACCGGTGGCGACACAATGACTGTGGCGGGTGGCGGGCTGGACAAGTTGTTAGCGATATAAAAAGTGGACCCAATGACCGCCGCAGCTGCCAGTGGCGACCAGCCCCAGTCACCCCGGTAATGGTGGTAACTGCCATGGTGACCCCAGCCCTCGTGCGTGGAAATACGGGCTTCTGAATAGCCACGCGAATGCCAGCGCTCAGCGTCAGCCAGGACCAGGCTGCTGGAAGTTATCAAGAGGATTAAAAGTGCAGGCAGCAAGCGGTTTTTCATGGATTCCCCCTTTTCAAGCAAGCGTCCATCAAGGCGCTTGGTCATTCAACGCCGTTACCCCGCCGCCGGATGACATCCAAATGGCATAAGATAGAAATCATGAATAAAGCAGTAAAAATAATATCGCTGGTGCTCGTCGCCGGTCTCGCCTTTGCAGCCTATGCCGAAGCTTATGTTTATCCAGGCGTGCATTTGCATGATTTGCCCGGACCGCTGCAAGAGGCTTACCGGCATGAAAAACCCAACTTAGGTGAGATCGGCCGCTGTGTCGTTAGTTACGACAGCAGCGTAGACCAGGAAAAAATGATATTCACCTGCTCGATTTACGTGAAGATGTCAGCCGTGGCCGAACGCAAGGCCATGGAACGCTGCGAAGACATGAAAGAAAAGCGCCATGTCAAAGCGCCGTGCCGTGTGATTAAGGAATAAGTTCAGCGCATCAAGAGTTGAACGTAAATGGCGATACAGCTGGCATAGCCTGTGAGCCAACATAGCGTTCTGAAGGTGGCGATATCAGCCAGATAAGCAATCAGGTACAGCACTCGCGCGGCAACGAAAATCAGGCAATACCGTTCCAGCACGGCGGCATCAAGTTGCAACACCAGCCCCAGCACCACCGCCGTGGCAAAAAACGGAAATGCCTCGAAAGCGTTGTGTTGTGCGGCGTTGGCTCTGGCGCGAAAGCCAGTTTGACGGGACAGCCATTCGCGGGGGTTGTGGTTGTCAAATTGAGCAAACCCCCATTTGGCCACAGCGGTGCTGCAAATCGGCAGTAAACCGGTAACCAGCAGAGAAAGCACGGGTATGTTCATCAAGCTCCTCCAACCAGGCCTTGAATGGCCAATGCATAACCTTGAATACCGAGACCGACGACCACACCCTTGGCTACCGGCGAAACATAAGAGTGATGACGGAAAGCCTCGCGGGCATGCACATTGGAAATATGGATTTCAACCACCGGCAGACCGGTGCCCTTGATGGCGTCATGCAAGGCCACCGAGGTGTGGGTGAATGCGCCTGGGTTGAACACCGCGCCCAGTGCCTGACCGTCACGGTGCAGCCGACCATAGGCGTGTATCTTGTCTATCAATTCGCCTTCGTGGTTGCTTTGAAAACATTCGACCTCATGACCCAATGCCTTGGCGGTGAGCTCGCACAGGTGCTGCACATCGGCCAGCGTGGCATGGCCGTATTGCTCGGGTTCACGCGTGCCGAGCAGGTTTAAATTGGGACCGTTCAAGACGAGTATCTTCATGAAATGAGTATACGATGAGGTCTTGCGTGCCAGCCGCATTCTCAGAGCAAGACGTGCACGCGGTCAAAAAGAGAACACATGATTCGACTGGTTGTATTTGATGCCTATGGCACCTTGTTTGATGTCTACTCCGTCGGTGCGCTGGCTGAGTCCTTGTTTCCCGGCCAAGGCGTGGCCTTGTCTGTTTTGTGGCGTGACAAGCAAATCGAATACAGCCGCCTGGTATCGCTCAGCGACCCGCTCAACCCCATGGGCAGCCGTCATTACCAGTCGTTCTGGGATCTGACCCGGCTGGCCTTGCAATACGCCTGTCAACGGCTGCAACTGGAACTGACCCCGGCCAGACAAAAGCAGTTGATGGACCAGTATTCACACCTGGAAGCTTTTCCGGAAAACCTGGAAGTGCTGCAAACCCTGCAAAGCAACGGCATGCGCTGCGCCATTTTGTCCAACGGCAGCCCGGACATGTTGCACTCAGCGGTCAACAGCGCCGGCATGTCCGGCTTGATTGACAAAGTGTTGTCAGTTGACGAGGTGCGTCAGTTCAAAACATCGCCGCAGAGTTACGGCATGGTGGCAGACCATTACCCGGTGGATGTGCGTGAAGTGCTGTTTGTCTCCAGCAACAGCTGGGACGCGCTGGGTGCGACCTGGTTCGGGTTCAAAAGCTTTTGGGTTAACCGCCAGGGCCTGCCGTTTGAAACACTGGGGCCGCGCCCGAGTTACAGCGGCAGCAACCTCAAGGACATCCTGCCCCTGCTCTGAATCATTAAAATCCGTTCCCATGCGGAAAAGCAGTATGCGTTTCAAGCCCGCACTGACCGGGCTTTTATTGGGTCTGTGCTGTACGGCACAGGTTCAAGCCATGGCTTGGTTTTCCAGTGCGCCGCCATTGAAACAGTCCGAGTTGACGCCGGCAGAACTCAAACAACTGGATATGCAGTCAGGCTGGTCGAATGAAGATCCCGGTTTGATGCTGTTTGAAATCACTAGTGTCCCAACGTTGGGAAGAGGGTTTGTTGAATAGGATCTTGGCCGATTTCAGGCCCATCCTGTAGTTTTCCCAGTAGGGCGGATATTGGCGTGGTTTCAAACATATTCA
>CAISPG010000112.1 GCA_903887325.1 uncultured Burkholderiales bacterium
ATGTTCAAAAAGAGAGTGATTTTTTAAACAAATCAATGCGATTTTCACATGGTGATAATTTGTTGCCCGAGATCATTTTTACACTGAGTTTTTCAGACCATCCTTAGCTTAGCCAAAGCATCTTTGCCATGCTCAACATCGGACCACACAGGCGGGGTAGTCATACTTTTTGAAAACTCATCCCATGCAGGCATTTGCTCTTTAGTTAAATGCAAACGGCTTTTTAATTTGGAAAGATGTTTTCCACTTTGGTTCATCATCGAGTGATGACATGAGTCGTCACGAGAATACTTTGAACCATCGCCCGTCATTTGTTGTGCCTGTACAGGACCGCTGACAAATAAAAGCGCGCTTGCTAAAAATGTGAAACTGGAAATTCGATGAATTAAAAGATTTTTCATAGTGTGATCCTTTTGTAGTTACAGACGAAATGCTTGCAACACTTATAGGGTATGGGCAATTGATCTAATTAAAACTGTACCTAACCGCACAACGTTCTCAATTTTAATTAGGCGGATTCAAGTTCGAAGCGCAACGCGCTTTAGTGATTGATGAAACACCTCTGCGGGTGTTTTGAATCCCAATCTTTTCCTTGGTCTGTTATTCAATCTGTTTTGAATCATTCTAATTTCCTCATCGCTGACTGTGGACATGGCTCGTTTCTTTGGAACGTATTGGCGAAGCAACCCGTTCAAGTTTTCATTGCTACCCCGTTCCCAACTTGCAAATGGTCTGGCAAAGTAGGCCGTGCTTTGAAGTTGTTGATCAATATGGGCATGCCCTGCAAACTCTTTGCCATTGTCAAAGGTGAGCGTCTTCACCCGGGCAGCCATAGGTTGGAGCTTGTCCACAATGGCTGAGCTGACTAATTCAGACGTCTTTTTCTCTACCTTGGCCATCACGGCATACCCGCTTTTGCGCTCCACCATCGTCACAACAGCCCCTTTGTGGCTGGCACCAATGACGGTGTCGCATTCCCAATGACCCACTTGTCTTCTTGCTTCAATGTGCAAGGGCCGCTCGCTCAAAGGCCGTCTGTTGGGGATTTGTCCTCGCCGGTCTCGGCCACTTGCATAGCGCTTCCTCTTTTGCTTCTGACAGCGCAAGTGCTTCCAAAGCGTCCCGCCTTGAGCCTTGTCGGCATAAACATGCTGATAAACGGTTTCATGGCTGATGGGCAACTGAGAGGCAATTTGCTCGGGGCTCCACTGAATGCACAGCAAAGCACAGGCAGCTTCACGTACCCATGGCTCAACAGTTGGAGCATTGCGGCTGTGTTGCGCTCGATCGGCAGACATCTCGCAAGCCTGCTTGGGTCGATAACCTCGAGAGCCAGTGTTGCGGCTCAACTCCCGACTGATGGTGGACTTGTGCCGATCCAGCAACTTGGCGATCTGAGATTGATCGTGTCCGGCTTTCATAAGGGCATAAATCTGATATCTTTCAGCTTGGCTGAGGTGTTTGTAGGTCATAAGCAACTTCGACTGCCAGGTCAAGAAGCCTTGAATGCTAAACATCCTCAGCCACCCAACCATCAGTTATTCAAAGTTGCACTTCGTGCTTGAATCCACCTGATTTTAAAATATGTCTCCTTGGTAAAAACGGCAATGCTTGGGGCACAATGCGGTGAAAACCAAAGCCACAGCCATGAACCCTAACGAGACTCTTTCCCAGGCACACCGCGATCAGGCCCAGATACTGGCCCGGGCATTGCCCTATATACGCAAGTTCCACGGCAAAACCATGGTCATCAAATACGGCGGCAACGCCATGACCGACCCCGTATTGCAAGCCGATTTTGCCGCTGATGTGGTGTTGTTAAAACTCGTCGGCATGAACCCCATCGTGGTACACGGCGGCGGCCCGCAAATTGAAAACGCCTTGCAGCGCCTCGGTAAAAAAGGCGAATTCATACAAGGCATGCGGGTCACCGATGCCGAGACCATGGAAGTGGTGGAATGGGTGCTGGCTGGCGAGGTTCAGCAAGACATCGTCGGGCTGATCAACCAGGCCGGTGGCAAGGCGGTGGGGCTGACCGGGCGTGACGGCGGCATGATCCGTGCGAAAAAATTAAAAATGCTGGACACCCATGACCCCTCGGTCGAACACGATGTGGGGCAGGTGGGCGACATTACATCCATAGACCCGAGTGTGGTCAAAGCTTTGCAGGACGACGCCTTCATTCCTGTGATCAGCCCCATAGGTTTTGGCGAAAACAACGAAAGCTACAACATCAACGCCGACGTCGTGGCCGCCAAATTGGCCACTGTGCTGAAAGCCGAAAAACTGGTGTTGCTGACCAACACCGCCGGGGTGCTTGACAAAGCAGGACAACTGTTGACCAATTTGAGCGCCAGACAAATTGACGCTTTGTTTGCAGACGGCACCATCAGCGGCGGCATGCTGCCGAAAATCAGCGGTGCGCTGGACGCGGCCAAAAGCGGCGTGAACGCCGTGCATATCATTGACGGGCGGGTGCCGCATGTGTTGTTATTGGAAATTCTGACCGACCAGGCCTTTGGCACCATGATCCGTTCGCACTGAATCCCCGGGGAGACTGTCCTATGGCTGATGAGCAAAATCCGGCAACTGCCACCGAAGCGGTGACACGCAAACGCCCCAAGCCGGGTGAGCGGCGCATACAAATATTGCAGGCGCTGGCAGCCATGCTCGAACAGCCAGGGGCCGAGCGGGTCACCACGGCGGCGCTGGCGGCGCGCCTCGGTGTCAGCGAAGCCGCGCTGTACCGGCATTTCGCCAGCAAGGCGCAAATGTTTGAAGGCTTGATCGATTTCATCGAAACCAGCGTCTTCAGCCTGCTCAATCAAATCACCGAAGGCCCGCACAGCACGCAGGACAAGCTGCGCCGCATGCTGACCGTGTTGCTGCAATTCGCGGAACGCAACCCGGGCATGGTGCGCGTCATGGTGGGTGACGCGCTGGTGTTCGAGAACGAGCGCCTGCAGCAGCGCATGAATTTGTTTTTCGACAAAGTCGAAGCTGGTTTGCGCCAGGTGCTGCGCGAGGCGACAACTGATTCAAATACGCCGACGGTAGACGCTCAGGTCAAGGCATCGCTGGCGCTGTCTTTTGTGCTGGGGCGCTTACAGCGCTTTGCGCGTTCCGGCTACAAGCGCTCACCGCTGGAACATCTGGACGCCAGTCTGGCCGTGATTCTTTAAGCGCCGCCGCTTGCTATACAGTCACAGCCTGCGCTTAACCGCGTAGCAGCGCTTTATGCGCCGCACTATTTTTCACGCAACATCAAGGACTCCAACTCATGAACCAATTGGATATGCAAGGTCGGCACGCCGTGGTCACCGGCGGCGCCAGCGGCTTGGGATTAGCCATCGTGCAGCGACTGCTGCACTCGGGTGCGCGCGTCACCATCTGGGACTATGACCAAAAAGGCATGGACAAAGCCGTGGCAGATTTGCGTCATCAATGGCCTCAAGCCGCTATCGAAGCGGTGCAGGTCAATCTGACGCAGCACGCGCATGTGGTCGATGCGGTGAAGAAAACCGTGGCTTTTGCAGATGTAGATGCATTGGTCAACAGCGCCGGTATCAGCGGCCCGAACATGAAGAGCTGGGATTACCCGCTGGACGATTGGCACAAGGTGTTCGACATCAACGTCAACGGCTTGTACTACTGCTGCCGCGAATTGGTGCCGCACATGAAAGCGCGCAACAAAGGCCGCATCGTCAACATCGCCTCAGTGGCCGGCAAAGACGGCAACCCGAACGCCAGCGCTTACAGCGCCAGCAAAGCAGCGGTGATTGCCTTGACCAAGTCGATCGGCAAGGAACTCGCCGACACCGCCATTTGCGTCAACTGTGTCACCCCGGCGGCAGTGAAAACGCCTATCTTCGATCAACTCACGCCCGAGCATATACAGTTCATGCTGAGCAAAATCCCCATGGGACGTTTTGGCACACCCGATGAAATCGCCGCCATGGTGGCTTGGTTGTGTACCGATGATTGTTCTTTTTCCACCGGCGCGACTTTTGATTTGTCCGGTGGCCGATCCACTTATTGATTTTTTTCAGGAGCACACATGAAACTTGTACGTTACGGCGCGGTTGGCCGCGAAAAACCCGGCTTGATCGATGCCGATGGCAAATTGCGTGATTTATCAGGCGTCATCAAAGACATCACACCCGAGCATTTGAGCGACAAAGAGCTGGCCAAACTGGCCCGCATCAAAACATCCAACCTGCCGTTGGTGCGCGGCAAGCCGCGCATGGGCTGCCCGGTCAGCCATGTCGGCAAATTCATTGCCATCGGTTTGAACTATGCCGACCATGCGGCTGAATCCAATCTGCCGGTGCCCAAAGAACCGGTGGTGTTCATGAAAGCCACCAGCTGCATTCAAGGCCCGAACGACGATGTCATGTTGCCTAAAGGCTCTGTGAAATCCGATTGGGAAGTCGAACTCGGCGTGGTCATCGGCACACGTGCCAGCTATGTGTCACAAGCGCGCGCACTCGATTACGTGGCCGGTTTTTGCACCATCAACGATGTGTCCGAGCGCGAATACCAGCTCGAGCGCGGCATGACCTGGGACAAGGGCAAGGGCTGCGACACGTTCGGTCCCATCGGCCCTTGGTTGGTTACCCGTGACGAAGTGCCAAAGCCTCAGCGTCTGAGCATGTGGCTGGATGTCAACGGCGTGCGCATGCAAACCGGCAACACCAAAACCATGGTGTTCAATGTCGCCAAGCTGGTCAGCTACGTCAGCGAATTCATGACGCTGATGCCAGGTGACGTGATCACCACCGGTACGCCTCCGGGCGTCGGCATGGGCATCAAGAAAAACGGCAAGCCCGCCCCTGTGTTCCTTAAAGCCGGTGACACCATGTCATTGGGCATTGAAGGCTTGGGCGAGCAACACCAAAAAGTGATTGCCTATAAAAAGCATTGATTGTTTGCTAACAAAAAAAGCGGCCTGCGGGCCGCTTTTTTCATGCTGATAAGTGTGAAGCTTAAAAGAAGGAGACTTATCTTCTGCCTTAGCCACAATAAACAGTATTGGAAACAAAGCCTTAGGCCTTTATTTTCCTGTAAAAAGTTGTGGCGCTAGATGATCCGAGAGTCTTGGCAAGGTGATCCCCCAATACTGCTGCCAGCTTGACAGGGACTGCATTCCCGATTTGTCGCATCGCCTCACCCCAAGCTCCGGTTATATGAAAATCAGCCGGAAAAGTTTGAATCAGCTTAGCTTCGTACACCGTGAAGTACCGAATGGTATTGTCCTCATACCTAATCATGTTTTCACCACCAGGGACGCCGTGACCACCTGCCTTTACGGTTTTTGCAGGCCAATCAATGTAGCTTCCGGTATGCCCCGGGTAGCTCCGTGCGCCACTTTTAAATATGTGATCCGATATTCCATGTTTAGTTTGGGGATCTGGGATATTGCCAATCGCATCACGCACAGTCTGCCAAGGAAGAGTGTCCGGCTCGAACATCCCGTACTTTGTCTTTAATCGCTGAACACGTGTAGTTTGTTCCTCAAGGTCAATATTTCTGAGATTAGCGTTAAGGGCATGGTTCCTCCAATATTTTCCAGTGACGTGCTGATCCCAGAGAAGTCGATCTTCGGAATGTGTTGCATTAGGGAATTGCCACTCTGCATTTAAATCTGACCGAATACCCACGATAACTACACGTTCACGGGTTTGAGGGACACCATAGTCTGCGGCATTGAGTAATCGGTACTGAACCTTGTACTTGATGCCTGCGTATCCCATTGCATAAATTTTTCTCAACATTTTTAGATGATCACGCCAATCATCAACGTCTACTATTTTGAAAGTTGGATAGGTGAGGCGGAGCAAGATGTACTCAAAATAGTCCGAGAAGGAGGCCCGAAGCAGCCCCTTCACATTCTCAAAAATAAATGCCTTGGGTGACAGTTGTTCTATCGCTCGGATTGCATAAGGGAACATATCCCTAGCGTCATCATGCGCTTTACCCTTCCCTCCTAAAGAAAAAGGCTGACACGGCGGCCCTCCAGCCACAACGTCAATTGATGAAAGCTGGTCTAAATCGTACTCCCGAATATCACCACAATAAACCTTCGTGCTGTCAAAGTTAACTTTTAAAGATGCGCAAGCATGAGCATTAAATTCAACAAAAGCTGAGTGATGAAAACCTGCACTTTCGAGTCCCTTTGCTAATCCGCCGGCACCTGTAAATATTTCTAGCGAGTTCATAAGTCGTCGGAGTTTTAACCCAGTAAATTCATGTGCGTTTTGATGTTGTACATGATGCTCTTTAGCGTCTTGTGCTCGCCTTGGCACCTTGTTGCCCATTCACGCCCCACATGCACAACGTCCCAATCTGACTTGGCCTGGTTGTAGCGCCCGCTTCCGGGATCATGGTTCCCAAACCCATCCAGCGCCGAGTTCCACAGAGGTCTGTGCAACTTGATAAGTGCTGCTTCTATTGTGCCTATCATGTCAGAACCTGCATCCTCGAAAATCATAAATCTGCACATGAAATCAGGCAACTCAATATTCGAACCCGACTCAATACTTCTACTGTGTTGACGCAGGCGGGAAACAAGCTCCCTCGAATTTTGGGCCTGTGCGTCGGCCGTTCTAGCCTGGCGCCAACCCTTCGGAACAGCCTTCCCGACATAAATAGGGTGACTGTAGGCTAACCGGTTCAGCTCTCCATATTTGGCATAGATGCCCTTTCTGCCCGTGTAATACAGAGCATAAACGCCGGTCCCTTGAAATGACACGCTTGGTGGTAGTTCTCGGACGGGGGTTCCACTGAAGAACCTTACGGCGTCCTTGACCAGTTCGACAAACGCATCGTTTCTATATACGTGTTTGAACCGATCGAATGGTTGTAGGTCGAATGGCAAGTTTCTGATCCTTGATGTTGTTATGCAAAATTGCGGCACAAAGGTACTAAGATCTTAATGCTTTAACGAAGGTTGCAGTGAACTATCTAATCTATTCGGACTTCAAAATAGACAGCCGAGTTTCGTTGTCCTAGATTTGCTAGGGAATCTCTGCATAAGTCATCCACATCACTGACTCAAGCGTTATAGGTAAATGAAACAAACTACCTTTGCCAG
>CAISPG010000113.1 GCA_903887325.1 uncultured Burkholderiales bacterium
AGTCCCCAGCAGATGAGATCCGCCGAGCATGCCCTAAGTCCGGAAAACGATTCAAATCGTGGACAAGGGGAAAGTCAGATTTATTCAAATAAATCATGAGGTTACGCTGAGTCTGACGGCAAACGTTGGGACACTAGTGAAATACTATTACTACCCGGGATGGTGGGAAGGCTCGGCCACGCTGTCGCTGTTCATCAACCAGAAAGCGTTTGATGCGCTGCCGGCCGAATACAAAGCAGTGTTGAAAGTGGCAGCGGCCGAGGCCAACCAATGGTCAACCGCCAAGTACGACATGACCAACCCGGCGGCGCTGCGCCGTTTGATCAGCAACGGCGCGCAACTCAAGCGTTTCTCACCCGAGATATTGCAGGCCTGCTACAAAGCTTCGCAGCAATTCATGACCGAAATGATTGACACCAGCCCGGCGTTCAAAAAGATTCACGCGCCCTGGTCTAAGTTCCGTGACGAATACGTGTTGTGGTCGCAGTTCTGCGAAATGCCGTTTGACAGCTTGATGGCGTCGGGCAGAAAAGGCTGACTCACACGATTTACCACGCCTATTCATATCACTATTTGATATGATTAAGGCATGCAATCACATCAGTCTTGGATTTGGCAGCTAAAAGCCTGGCCTGCTCTGAGCTTCAACGCCGGGCAATGCCAGGCTGTATTGGGCAGATCGCGACAAGCGCAAGGACAGTTGCTGGCCAAGGCTGCCATCATCGGTCTTGCAGGTTTGCAACCCCATGTGCGGGATGCGCTGACTGACGAGGCACTCAAGACTTCGTCCATTGAAGGTGAAACACTTGACGTGCACAGTGTCAGGTCTTCCATCGCCATGCGACTGGGCTTGGACACTGCGGGCGCGCCACCGCGTGAAGGCCAACGCCATATCGAGGGCTTGGTTGATATCTTGCAGGATGCTTCTCTCAACATCGCTGAACCCTTGAGCTTACAAAGAATGTGCAACTGGCACGCCGCTTTGTTTCCGACAGGCTTTTCCGGCATGCAAGTCATTGAGGTCGGTCAGTTACGCAGCGGCGCCATGGAGATTGTGAGCGGCGCCATAGGCCGTTCCAAGGTGCATTTCTCAGCGCCGCCAGCCGACGCACTGGAAGATCAAACAGGCCGGTTTGTACGCTGGTTTAATGAGACTCACCCATCAACAGGTTCACAGCCCATGGATGGATTGATGCGCGCAGCCATGTCTCACCTGTGGTTTGAAACATTGCATCCATTTGACGATAGCAATGGACGAATTGGACGAGCCATTTTGCAATTGGCGCTGGGTCAGGACATGGGACAAGCCGCGCGCATGGTCACGCTATCGCGGCAAATTGAATCCTGCAAAGCCAATTACTACAAAGCATTGGAAACAGCCCAGCGCTCCATCAGCCTGGATGTGACACCGTGGATGGAATGGATGTTGACGCAAATAGCCATCGCGTGCGAGTTTGCGTGCGAAACCATTGAACATTCCATGCAAAGAATTCAGTTTCAAGTGCGCATGTATGAACAAGCACTGAATGACCGCCAACTCAAGACCATGAAAAAACTGCTGGATGCCGGGCCCAAAGGCTACGCTGGAGGCATGACCACACGCAAACACGAACGCATTGCGCAAACATCGACGCCGACGGCAGCACGGGATTTGATTGATTTAGAAAACCGGGGTCTGTTGGTGCGAAAAGGAATGGGGCGTTCTGTGAGGTATTACCCGGGAATTGAGGGGTGGGCGGAAGATGAGGTTTGACAATCACAGCCCCCAAGTTTGAACAGCAAGTATGGTAAGGTAATACCTAAATATACCGGCTTGGAGTTTGCCATGACTGCTGCTAGCGTTCGCCCTGTCGCGATCAAAATCGATGATGACATTAAATTCCGCATAAAACGTCTTGCCGAAGCTCGCCAGCGCACCTCTCATTGGCTGATGCGTGAAGCGATAACTCAGTATGTTGACCGCGAAGAAAAGCGTGAAAACTTTCGCCAGGACACCATCAATCCTTGGGAGGCTTACCGCGCAAACGGCTTGCATGTCACGGCTGAACAAGCTGACGACTGGCTGGCCAAGCTCGAGCAAGGCATTGAAACAGAACCACCCGAATGCCAGGTCTGATTTGGTCACCTGCAGCGCTAAAGGATGTACAGCGTCTTTACCGTTTTCTTGCACCTAAAAACCTCGACACCGTCATTGTCTTGGCGGTGCGGCATCAGAAAGAGGCGGGGTTTTAGTGGCTCGTAGAAATCAAAGCCCCCAAGTTTGAACTCAACTACCGCTCCATGACAAATTAATTCATTTTTTTATTTAATTTCCCCAAACCTCCAATATCTCTTTTCCAACTCCCTTTGACAGCGCACTGCCTCTGGCTGATCACTGCGCCAATGCATAGCCCCGCAATGCGGTGAATCCAGCATGCGGATACCGCGCGCTTCATAGCGTTGCACCACCACCGGCGCGGGGTGGCCGTAGCGGTTGCGGTAACCGTGTTGCAGCAGCGCCCAGCGCGGCTGGACTGCGTCTATAAAACCGTCGGTAGAAGACGTTTTGCTGCCCTGGTGCGGCACCAGCAAGACATCGGCTTTCAGCTCATCGCCCATTCTTTGCACCAGCGCGTGTTCTTGCAGGGCTTCAATGTCTGCGGTCAACAACACGGTTTGGGCTTGCGCGCGTACGCGCAGCACGCAACTGCGTGCATTAGGGCTCAAGGTTTTGTCATAGTCGGTAACCAGCGGGTGAATGAAATCAAACTGCACGCCATCCCATTCCCATGCTTGCCCGGCCTGACAGCGTTGCAAGGGTAAACGCTGCGACAACCAATGCGTGTCTGTGATGGACGACCACAGCTGTGTTTGTTTTTGCTGCTTGTAGACGGACAAGGCGCCACCGGTGTGGTCGCTGTCCTGGTGGCTGAGCACCAGCGCGTCAAGGTGTTCGTCTAGGTTTTGCAACACCGGCAGCAACACGCGTTGCCCGGCGTCGCTGTCCACGCCGAAGCGAGGGCCGGTGTCAAACAACAAACTGTGTTGCGCGGTGCGCACCAATACTGCGTTGCCCTGTCCTATGTCTGCAAACAGCAGTTGCGCCACGCCCTGCGGCGGTCTTGGTGCTTGCCAAAAAAACACAGGCATCACCAAGGCCGCACCAACGATGCGTTGCCACACTTTCTTTTGACTGATGATCAACGCGCCGCCTGCTATGCCTATGAACGCCAACCACCACGGCGGCGCTGCGGTTTGCCACACAGCCCAGGGCAGGGATTGCAGCGGTTCGAGTGTGGCCATCAACAGTTGCAAACTCTGGCTGCACAACTGCCACAGCGGCGACCACAACACACCGGCAAACGCCAGCGGCGTCACCACAAACGTGACCCAGGGAATCGCATACAAATTCACCAGCAAGCCGACAATGCTGACCTGTTGAAACAACAACAGCGTGAGCGGCGCCAGCCCCAGCGTGATGAAACCTTGTTCGCGCAGCAAGTGGCGCATTGCGTCGAAGAGCTTTGTCCACCATCGCTTCGCCACCGGTGCGGTTGCAAGCGACGAAGAAGCGGGCATGAGAAACAACATACCCACCGCCACAAAGCTCAGCCAAAACCCGGCTTGCAGCAAAGCCCACGGGTCCCAGACAGACACCACGACAGCGGCGAGTAACCATTGCTCGAGCAAGGGCCAGCGCAATGCATTCACGCGCAACCAGCAAGCCGCCGCCAACATGATCACAGTGCGTTGCGCCGGCACACCCCAACCGCTGAACAAGGCATACACCAGCGCAAACAACACGCCGCCCCATAACGCCGCCAACGGTGCCGGATACACCAGGCACCAAGACCTGCCCCAGACATCGCTGTAACGCCACACGCGTGACACCAGCCAACGCGCCACCCAAGCCCACAAGGTGATGTGCAAGCCCGAAATGCTCATGAGGTGCGCGATGCCGGTGATGCGAAACACGTCCCAATCACGCTGGTTGATGGCGGCTTGGTCGCCGAGCAACAAGGCCGCAGTTTGCCCGCTGAAGCGCGGTTCTTTCAAGGTTTGCACTATCAAGCTGCGTGTGTGCTGCCGCCATTGCTCTATGGGAAATTGCCAAGTGCTTTGCACGCGTTTCAAAGTTCCCGCAGCAGCACTTTCGCGCACATTCCCAGTGGCGTGCACGCCTTGTTCCCATAGCCACAACTCCGCATCAAAACCGCCCGGGTTGACCAGGCCGTGCGGGCGTTTCAAGCGCAGCGGTAGTTGCCAGCGTTCCCCTGCTTTGATGTCAGGCAAAGCCCGCGGTTCGCCGTCGTGGTTATTGCTGTACCAGCCAATGCTGAGTTGACCGGGCAGTTGTACGCTGGTGTGATCTGAACTTCGCCGTGCCTGTTCCACTTGAAACCCGAAGCGCACACCGTCGCTGTGCCACTGCGGCATGCTGGACACCACGCCTGTGACTTGCAAGTCCACGCCTTCGAGCGCCGGGTCAAACGCATCCTGCAAAAACCACAAGGCACGCGCACCTGTGAGCGCAAACGCCAATGCGCCACCTAAACACAAAGCCGCACACAGGCGAAAAAGCACGAAGGCGTAAGGTCGTGCAGAAAAAGTACGTCTCGCAAGGTAACGACAAAACAAGCACAGCAAACACCCCCCCAAAGCCGTCAGCGCATAAGCCGATGCGGACCAAAGTACGGGTTGAAACAATTGAACTGCGGTACCGGCCAACCAGGCCAACAGCCAGGGTGCTGGGCCGCTGAGATGAAGCAACAGTGTCCTCTCTTGCCGGGCGACATAAGGCCTGGCAGGCAAACACTGTAATTACTAAGAGGCGGCGTCGGCGCTAGTACAAATCTGTTTTTTTAACAGTGACAGGTAAGAGCCTGGACGGATGGCCGCGTCGCGCGGTCGCCAATCGGCAGCTTCGTAAAAAGCCACTTCGCGGCCTTTGCCGTCAAGCTTGGCGTAATAGCTTTCCGACAATTTAATAAAAGAATCGGTTTTGCAATTGATGCGCCAGCGCGCCATGGACGACTGGTATTCCTCGCCATTAGGTGCTTTGACACCTTTGGCTGGGTTGTTGGTCATGGTCCAGGCGATGCGGCTGACGTGAACGGCACGCACCGAGTCTTTGTCCCAGACGTAAGTGATTTCCTCGTCCTTCATCAATTCAGCCCATTCGGCTCGGGCCGCACCGGTACCGGCCAGCAGGCACAGGCTGAACAACACAAAGCGAAACATCACAGAAATAGCGGACATGTAAAAGTAATCGGCAGCAATCAGCGCAACTTGATACGCCTCAGACGCTTATTCGGCGGCAGTCAGCAAGCGACTTTCCGGGGTTGTAAGCAACAACTTTTGACCGGCTGCAGCGGTGGCGGGGCTTGGCGTTGCATGCGGGTCTTTAGCGACGTCGGCTTTTGCTGGCTCAGGCTTGGCGTGTTCGTCTTTGGCATGTGCATCCTTGGCGGGCTCTGGCTTGGCAGCTTCGGCTTTCGCAGGCTCTGCTTTTGTTGGCTCAGGCGTTGCATGCTCGTCTTTGACGGGCTCTGGCTTGGCAGCTTCGGCTTTGGCTGGCTCTGCTTTTGTTGGCTCAGGCTTGGCGTGATCGTCTTTGGCATGCTCGTCTTTGCCGGGCTCTTCTTTGGCCTGTTCTGCTTTGGGCGCTTCGGCTTTGGCTTTGTCGGCTTTGGAGAGCTCTTCGAACAATTTTTCAGCCCTGACCAAGTCCTCTTGCGCCTTCAAGGCCCTGGCTTGCGCCGAGGCCTTGGCCCGCTCGGCACGCGCCAACTCGGCTTTGGCCTGCTCTTCTTTCAACTTCTCGGCTCTGGCCTGCGCGGCTTTGGCGCGCTCAGCGCGGGCCAACTCGGC
>CAISPG010000114.1 GCA_903887325.1 uncultured Burkholderiales bacterium
AATCCGGTTCAACCGGTATACAAGAACCCAGTGTTGCAGGCGATTGAAAAGACGGTTCAGGCAGAACCGGTTTTAAAAGTCGCAGAACCTATCGGAGATGAAAAGAAAACAACCGAGAACAAGGCTGTGACCAGGCCAAGCAATGAAAGTACAGCAGTGATCAGGGTCAGGCCACTGGAACCGAATGACAAAAAAACGCCTTACACCAAGCAGTTACCGAGCAGACGGGTCGTTACCGTGGACATTATCGAAGTCAAAACTGATGACGATAAAGCAGATTAATGAGACAACAAGCGCGTGACAATGACCGCACCGCGTAAATCACCGGGTGTGTAATTGATGGCCTTGTCGTTCGGATAGAGTTTGCTGAGTTTTTCTTTCACCTCAGGACTGATTTGTTCCGGCGTGCCATGGCAGGCTGTGCACATGGGTTGCAACACTATCGGCTTGGCATAGCGCAATTCCAAGTCATAAGCGCCGGTTTTAACCACTTCCACATATTCAATGTCGTAAGGTTTATCACCACCGGCAAGCCGGGATTGGAATTTTTCAAGTGCCTTGGTTTGCCATTCATTAGGAACGCCCATGTCAGGATTGCGGGCACGCGTGCCCACGCGTGATACTTGAACCTGGTGTTTCATGGACAAAGACATGGCGATTTCAGGTGCTTTGGTTTTGCATACGCCAATGGCATTGATTGGGCCGCCATCTGCCATGGCAGCTTGCAAAGTCTGGCTGAGTTCCTTGAGCATGGCTGCAGCTATGTCACGGGTTTCCTGCATGGCTGATTCGTTGCGGGCCGGACCGGGTTGTGCGGATGCAAAGGCGCATGTCAGCAGCAAGGGTAAAAGCAGAGCTTTAGCGGCAGGTCTGGGAACAGTGTTTTTTTGACTTAACATAATATGCATCGTATTAAATGGAATGGATGGGTGGATCAGGCTTTTTCAGCAGGTTTGAGTTGAATTGCCTTGTGCTCGAGGAACTCTTCAAAGCCGAATTTACCGTTCTCACGGCCGTTGCCGGATTGTTTGTAGCCGCCGAACGGCGCGTTGCCGTTGAACGGCGCGCCGTTGATATCGACCTGGCCGGTGCGCATGCGACGCGCCACCGCGATGGCGTGTTCGTCGGAGCCGCTCCAAACGCCGCCGCCCAAACCGTAAATCGTGTCATTGGCGATGCGAACGGCTTCGTCTTCGTCCTTGTAAGTCAGCACCACCAGCACCGGGCCGAAAATTTCTTCCCGCGCCAAGGTGTCGTCCGGCTTGACCCGCAATGCAGTCGGATGCACGAAATAGCCTTTGTCAAACGGCGGTTTGTCCGGGCCGCCTGCGATGAGTTCAGCGCCTTCTTTCAGACCTTGTTGAATGAAGCCAGTCACGCGTTCGCGTTGCGTGGCGGTGATCAGCGGACCTAACCGTGTGGATTCATCCAGGCTGGAACCCAGCGGGTATTTGGCGATACCGGTTTTTAACAAGGATTTGACCTCGTCGTAGCGGGATTCAGGCACCAGCATGCGGGTATGGGCGGAACAGGTTTGGCCGCTGTTGAGAAAACAAGCCGCCAATGTGCCTTTGACCGCAGCTTCCATGTCGGCGTCCGGCAACACGATACTTGCCGATTTGCCGCCAAGCTCCAAGGTGACGCGCTTGACCGATTCAGCCGCCAGTGCTGCCACGCGTTTGCCTGCCCGGGTTGAACCGGTGAAGCTGACCATGTCGACTTGCGGGTGGCTGGCCAGCACTTCGCCGACCACGGGTCCGGCACCATTGATCAGATTGAAAACGCCTGGTGGCAGACCGGCGTCGTGAATGATTTCAGCCAGAATCATGGCGTTGACTGGTGCAATCTCGCTGGGCTTGAGCACCACGGTACAACCGGCAGCCAGCGCAGGTGCGACTTTCAAAGTGATCTGGTTCAACGGGAAATTCCATGGCGTGATGCAACCGACCACGCCTATGGGCTCGCGCACCACCATGGAATTGCCTACTTTTTCTTCGTAGTGATAAGCCCGGGCGACTTTGGCGGCGTTTCCCCAGTTGAACACCGGGCCACCGACTTGAACCATTTTGGACAGCTTGATCGGCATGCCGACTTCACGGGCAATAGCGGTGGCCATTTCGTCTGAACGGGCTTTCAAGCCAGCGACGATTTTGTCTATGTACTGGCAACGTTCTTCCACGCTCAAAGCCGACCATGCCGGAAAAGCATTGTGTGCAGCCAACACTGCTTGAGCGGCCTCTTCCACCGTTCCTTGGGGAACCGTGGCCATGACATCTTCGATACTGGCGTCATGCACCTCGAAATGCGCTTTGGATGTGGCCTCTTGCCAGGCGCCGTTGATGTAGTGTTTGGTGTAGCTGATCATGTGGACTTTGCGGTTTGTTAACGTGCTCAAAGCATTGTAGATGCGGCAGGAATTAAGCCTTTCCTAAGGAAATGCAGTCGGGGAAAACGTCGAACGGACAACGACATGGCGGGCGGGCCGACGCGAACATTGGCGCGTAGCGGCAGTGAGCGGCGACCGTCCCGGCATGGCGTGAATACATCTCTCGACTTAAAACACGCTTTGATCGAACCTGTTGGCATTCATACTGACTTGAAGTCACGCTTTGGCCGACCATCCGGTGCGATTTTTTTCTGCGCTTTCGCTCGAAAAAAACGCCCCCTCTGTCGGCCTTTGTTATGTATTTGGTTGAAGCTTGGTTTCTTTAACCGCAGGAAAGCAGTCGGAGAAAACTGCGAATGGACGACGACATGGCGGGCGGGCCGACGCGAACATTGGCGCGAAGCGGCAGTGAGAGGCGACCGTCCCGGCGTGGCGTGAACACTTCACATCAAACCGAAACGAACACCTCACTTGCGATTTTTTTCTGCGCTTTCACTCGAAAAAAACGCCCCCTCTGTCGGCCTATCAGATGCTTTTGGTTAAACAACACATTCAGTGCGAATGATGTCCTTGATGAACCCACAGCAAAAACGCCTCACGCCCTTCCCGCAGCAAACTGACTTTTTGACCGACCGGCAAACACAGCTTGGTCGCCACATGACCGAACGGCAAACCGGTCAATACAGGCACCTTCACCTGAGACCGCAACCAAGCGACCACAGAATCCACTTTGAAACCCTTGTCATGCGGCGTCAGTTTGAAATCCGTGAACTGCCCCAACACAATCGCCTGCTGTTTGATCAGCACACCGGCGTGCAGTAACTGCGTCAACGTGCGCTCTATCCGGTAAGGGTGCTCAGCCACATCTTCCAGAAACAACACACCTTTGTCGATGACCGGCATATAAGCCGTGCCAAGCAAGCTGCACAACACGCTCAGATTGCCGCCCCACAACACTGCATCTTCGGCCAGCATGGAACGCTTGGGCAAATGCGCCAGATCAGATGCAGGCAAACGCCAACCGGCGCCCTCCCCCCTGCCCTGCGCCATGTCGTCAAAACAATCCTTAGTGATGTCATCCACAGACACAGCGCCGAAATCCGCGCACGCATGCGGCCCGGCCCAAGTGTGTGCGCCGGTCTTGGCCAGCAAGCCCATTTGCAGCGCCGTGAAATCGCTGTGCCCAACCCATCGGCTGCCCTGCTTGATAGAACTTGCAATGGCTTTGTAAGGCAGCTTTTTCATCAGCCGCGTGATGCCGTAACCGCCGCGCGTCAGCATCACCACATCGGCACCGCTGGCTGCGGCCCGGGCAACGGCCAGCAAACGCGTGTCGTCGTCACCGGCAAAGCGTTGTTCGCTGCTCAATGCGTCCGGGTCAAGCTCCACATCGTGGCCTTGTTTAGCCAAGTGTTTGACGGCGCGGCGCAATGCAGCTTTATCGCGCACCGCGCCTGAGGGTGAGTAAATATAAATATGCATAAATGTTTGAACGGCTTGTGAATCAATGAATGGGCTTGCCTTGAATGTACCGCCAAGCCAGCAGCCTGCTGAAGCCAGACCTTATGAACAAGCGCGGTCAGAAGCCAGCTAAAGACAACGCGTACAGCGTCGCCGTACCTACTTGACCGCCTTTGAGCAGCACTTCTTTTCCATGAATCTGCGGGTCAGAGGACACCAGACTGGCGAAATGCGCGTTTTGTGTGAAATGGCTGGCTTTGATTTGCAAAGCCTCTGCGCCCAGCGCGCGCATGGTGAAGCTAGATGAATCGCCGCCTGCGACCACCAGCCTGGTCAAAGCTGTTTCCCTGAAAGCCCGGCCTGCCAGTTGCGCGAAACAATCCCCTATGCGTTGCGTCAACTCACCGGGAGACCAGCTTTCAGTCAGTTGTCTGAGTTGCGCGGTATGCGGGTCTTGCGGACCCTCAGCAGTGAAAATCACCACACTTTGCCCGGCTTGCAGTGCTTGTAATGTCTTTTGCTGCAAGTCGGCAAAACCGGCTGCATTCTGACCCGACAAAATGTCGTTGCTCAGCCTCGTGCATAAAAAACCAGACTGCCGGGCCGCGTCGATTTGCGCCGCCGACAAAGCCGAGCAACTGCCGGACAACACCAGCAAGCGGTCGGTGGCCGCCAGTTGTTGCACAGGTGTATCGGCTGCCAATTGCCCGCTTTCACGCAAATACTGACCCAGGCCGTGGGCTAAACCCTGTGCGGCCATGGCACACACTTGGCGTTGACGGGAAAGCTGCCACAGAACCGCCGCCGTGGTCACGGCCTGTGACTGGGTATAGCCATCAAATACAACGCTGTCGGCTTTCAGCAATGCCAGAGCCAAGTCTTCGGGGCAAGACTGGTATTGGTCCAGCATGCGCAAATCTATGAGGCGTTCGGGTTTGAAGCCTTGTTCATTCAAAACCATGGCCAAATCTGATTCGTGCATGGGCGTCACAGGATGCACCGACATGACCGGGTGGCGATCCAAGCGATACACCTCATGGCCTGCGCGGGCAAAGTGGTTGCCGAACAAGGTGTACCTGCCAAATTCCGGCGTGGCTGCGTGTACCGGCACAAAACAATCCGGCCAGACCTGGCGCATCAGGCCTATGGCGTGCCCCAGGCTGCCGGTGTGTGCTGCGCTGTCAAACGTCGAGCAACATTTGTATTGCACCAGCGGCACCGGCAAACGGGCAAAGTCTTGCAACACCGGCAAGAGTTCAGCGGTCATGGCGGATGTGTCCAATGAACGCGCCGTACCGGCCACGCCGACCACATCGCAGTCCGTCGCCGCAGTTTGCAAAGTTTGCCAACCTGGATTGGTGAAATACAAACGGGTACGCAAACCGTGGCGCGCGTACTGCGCGGCGTTGTCAGATGCGCCGGTGAAATCGTCGCCGTAAAACAGCACGCGGGCGCGGATTTGGGTTGGCTCCATGGTCTTCAAAACTAAGGGCCGAAAGTGGCGATGGCTTCGCGCAATTCACGATGGCTTGCCGCCGCCTGTTGCAAAGGCACGTCGGCCATGGCCGCGTCCCAGGCCTGACGCAATGCACTGACACCTGACGCTATGCCGCCGGGATGGGCAAACAAACCGCCTCCGGCCAGAAATACCAAGTCCGGCGACTGCAGTCGTTGCCAGGTCGGTTCTGCCTGCATCACCGTCTGACCCGAAGAAAACACAGGCATCACCGCACAAGGCTTGTGGCTAAACAAGGGCTTGAGGCAGGCGCGGGCTGAAGCAATCACGCTGTCGTCGTCTTCTTGAAATTTGTTGGCGATGCCGTTGACGTGCATGTGATCCACACCGGCTAAGCGCCAGAGTTTTTGCCAGGCGACATATGACCAGCCTGTTTGCAAATAGCCCCAGCCGTTGCGGTGTGCGTGAACAGGCAATTGCGTGTGGCGACGGAATGCATTGAAACCGCTCATGCCGACCGAGTTCAAGCTCAACATGACTGCTGTACCGCCCTCGGCCATGACCAGGTCGTGCCGACGGCGCATCTCATCGAGTTCCCCCGTCAGATTGAATGCATACATGACCTTGCGGCCGCTGCGCTCGGCGTGTTTGCGTATCACTTGCATACAAAGCCGCACACGTTCGTCAAACGGACAAGCAGGGCCATCGGCCTGCAACTCGTCGTCCTTGATGAAATCGATACCGGCGGCACACAACTGTTCGACCATGGCGGCCGTGTCAGACGCACTCAAACCCACCGAGGGTTTGATGATGGTGCCTATCAACGGCGCTTGCGGCACGCCGGTCAAGGCGCGAGTACCGGCTATGCCAAAGGCCGGGCCGGGATAGGCGTTGGCGAATGCGCGTGGCAGATCAAAGTCAAGCAAACGCAATGATTTGACAGGCCGCAACTCGTACAAGTTGCCGGCTATGGTTGCCATCAGATTGGGTAATGAAGGGCCGATATTGGCCAGCGGCCAGGACAGCGTCAGCCGGTAGTGGCGCACATCGCCTTCAACCG
The DNA here is from genome assembly GCA_903887325.1 of uncultured Burkholderiales bacterium. Taxonomy (GTDB): domain Bacteria; phylum Pseudomonadota; class Gammaproteobacteria; order Burkholderiales; family Burkholderiaceae_C; genus Limnohabitans. Next base: position 6,364 of record CAISPG010000114.1, read on the forward strand.
GCTGATCGTCTAAGGCCTGTATGTCGTAAGTCGCGGCAGCACGCGCTTTCAGCGCCTCGTCTTCACCGGGAATGGCGATGAACGTGCCGCTGGACTGCTCACCCGCGATAAGAGCGGCGGTGCGTTGCGGGTCAGCGGATGTGCTGAGCCGGTAGACGGCGTTAATACGGTCACTCATGCGCATGCCTTGTGTACGTAGGTGTTGAAAGACTCATAAGCCGCGCGCGCCGCTGGACAGAAAACCACCGTCGACCGGCATGGCGATGCCTGTGATGTAAGACGCTTGCGCCGATGCCAGAAACTGCACGACGGCTGCGATTTCGTCCACATTCCCATAGCGCTCCATCGGAATGGCTTTGGCGTATTCCGCCCGGAATTGCGCGCTGTGCAGCTTTTGCGTGAGCGGTGTGTCCACCGGGCCGGGGCAAACAGCATTCGCGGTGATGCCGTGTTCGGCGAGTTCGACGGCCATCTGGCGGGTCAAGGCAATGACCGCGCCTTTGGACGTGCCGTAAGCAGTGCGCCCGCTGCCGACCGCGCGCATACCGGCCACAGACGCAATATTGATGATGCGCCCCCATTGGTGTTTCACCATCAGCCGCGCCGCGTGTTGGCTGCAGAGCAGCGTACCGGTGACATTGATGTCCATGGTGCGTTGAAATTCTTCCAGCTTGAAATCCAGAAAAGACGCCACCGTGGCCACACCGGCTGAGTTCACCAATATGTCGCAGCGAACGGCGAGCTGTTCAATCTCTGCAAACGCAGTCGCAATCGATGCAGGCTCACTGACATCCATGGTGACTGCGTCGGCTTGGTGACCAAGAGCCACCAGTGCTGCAACGGTGCGATCGGCTGCCTGTCTGTCGCGGTCGGCGATGATGACCCGGTGACCCGATGCCGCCAGATGTTGCGCGGCTGCGCCGCCTATGCCCATGGCCCCGCCGGTCACCACTGCCACACGCGTAATGTCTGAACCAGTATTTGTCACTGTTGGTCTCCCGAATGAAAGAAATGTTGCAAGGCTTGCAGAGCTATCTCATGTCCGTGTTCCTGCACAAAATGGCCTGCTTGCGGCAATACCACGGGTTCGGGGCAAGCGCGAATGCGTTGTTGCAAGTCACGCATCACCGGTTCGCCCAGCACCGGGTCTTGTTTACCGATAAACATCAGGCTGCGGCCTTGCCAATGGTTTGCCCAAAAGTCTGCGGCTTGTCTGGACACAGCAGCGCCGGGGCTCTCAACACCGGAGGGCACCATGGGCGGAAACGCCCGCAATGCGGCACGGTGTCCTGCATCTGGAAACGGCGCGTTGTACGCGGCACATTCATCTGCGCTCATTTGCGGGTTGCCGCGTGCAAACAGCTTGGCTACGTCGAACATGGGTTTGTCGGCGCACATTTGCCGCCAGCCTAGAAACCCTTCGCTTAACGGCTGCTCGCCAGTGGCAAGCATGGTGTTCATGACCAGTAGTGACTGGTAACGCCAGGGCTGCGCCATGGGCAGTGTCAATCCAAGTATGCCGCCCCAGTCTTGCACCACCAGTTGGATATGGCGCAGATCGAGTGCTTCAATGAATTCAAGCAAAACTGCTCTGTGCCAATCAAAAGTATGTGCACTGTCTTTTTTGGGCTTGTCGCTTTTGCCGAAACCCGGCATGTCAGGCGCAACCACGCGGTGACCGGCGGCCAGAAAAACGGGAATCATGTGCCTGTACAAATAACTCCACGCCGGATTGCCATGCAAGCACAACCAAGTCACTTGGGCGTCAGCTGGACCTTCATCCAGGTAGTGCATGCGCAAGCCGTTCAATGCGGGCAAATCGCTGATGTAATTGGCTTGCCATGGGTAGCCGGGCAAATTGTTGAAGGCCAGGTCAGGCGTGCGCACCGCATCGTCCCGCAAACGCGTGGCAGCGGCTTGTGCTTTGTGCGCGAGCCGTTGTTGCTTGAAAAATGTTTGCAAAGGCAATGCGCATTGCTCGGCCATCACCTGGCCTTGGCTGAGGGTGTGGTGGTTCAACTGCGCTTGTGCAAACACATCGATCACGGAACCACCGGCGCCGGTTTTGGGCTCTGCTGCGCCCCACACCACTTTGGCCAAACGCGCATTCAATATGGCACCTGCACACATGGTGCAAGGCTCAAGCGTGACGTACAAGGTGCAGTCGTCAAGCCGGTAGTTGCCGAGTTTGGCAGCAGCTTCACGCATGACCAATATTTCCGCATGAGCGCTGGGGTCGTGTTGCCCAACAGGGGCGTTATGCGCTTGGGCAATCAGTACGCCATCTCGCACCAGCACGGCGCCAACAGGCACTTCTCCGGCCGTCAATGCCAACTCGGCTTGCGCCAGGGCAAGTTGCATGAAATCTTCGTCATTCATGCGCCGCAATGTAACCCATGCGGGCCTTGAAATCAGTCGCGTTGGTAGCTGAGGAAACGGCCGCGGTAAGGCGTTTCATCCTGTAACGGCGTGAGTAAATCGGTTTGTGTGAGTGCGAAGCCGTTGTTGTGCATGGCTTTGTGAAACGCAGAGCGGTTGCCCCGGTTCGGATCAATGATCAACACTTGCGCATGGGATGCGGCGTGGCGCTGGATAAACCCGGCGAGTTGCAGCGGGTGATCCCGTTCGTACAGCACATCGCTACCGATGATCAAATCAAATTCACCCAATAACAAATTAGTGCGTTCCCAATGGCCGCTGACATAAGGCAAGGTGTGCATGTCATTGAGCAGCAAATTGGCTTTGAGGAAGCGCTCTGTGTAGGGGTGGTAATCGGAAGCCGTCACTGCACCCAAGCGCCGGTGAATCACCAGACTGGCCAGTCCCAAACCGCAACCGATTTCAAGAATACGCAAATCGGCAATAGGAAAAGTTTGCATCACATCGGCCATTTTCCGGGCCGATGGCCAGACCAGGCCGAATAAAGGCCAAGTAGCGGAAGAAACGCCTAAAGCCAGGGCTATGCCTAGCGGGTCGTGAAACTGTTGTTTGTCCAGTAACGAACGTATGTTCAAGTCGGCACCGCCGTCGATGGCAATGCACTCCTGCTTGACCAAATAGCCCAATCCGGTGTCGGACGGGCCGGGGGTCAAAACCGTCTGCGACGTGGTCCGCTCGGGCCCTTGCCTTCGATATGTCTAAAGGTGATACGACCTTTGGTCATGTCATAAGGAGAGAGTTCCAAGGTGACTTTGTCGCCGGCCAGAATGCGGATGTGGTGCATGCGCATCTTGCCTGCGGTGTAGGCCACGAGTTCGTGGCCGTTGTCCAAAGTGACACGGTAGCGCGAGTCGGGAAGCACCTCGCGCACCATGCCGGACATTTCCAGCATTTCTTCTTTGGACATCAGCTGCCTTTAAGCTTGCGGCTTAATCGGCGGATTTGATGTTGGACGCTTGCAGGCCTTTGGGGCCGGTGGTCACTTCAAAGCTGACGCGTTGACCTTCTGCCAGGGTTTTGAAGCCTTGGTTCTGGATCGCGGAAAAATGAGCGAACAAATCTTTGCCGCCGTCTTCGGGTGTAATAAAGCCAAAACCTTTGGACTCGTTAAACCATTTCACTGTACCTGTTGCCATTTATTGCATTTCTTAAAAAAAAAGGGAAGCCCCCCTCGGGGTCGAAGGTCAGAAAAGGCGATGAGACGCAGGGAGAAATACCTATGAGGGCAGAACTAAAAACGAACTACAACGACATAAACTGATAATCGAAGCCCGACTATGCACTGTTTCTGCGGATAAAGCAATCTTTATTTCAGTTATCGGCTAATATCCCGCCAATGAGTGACATACGCGTTCTTAAACAGGTGTTGAAACAACACCGCACCATTGCCGTCGTGGGTTTGTCCGCAGACTGGTTTCGCCCATCCTACTTTGCAGCCAAGTACATGCAAGCCCATGGTTACCGCATCGTGCCGGTCAACCCAAAGTACCAGAGCATCCTGGATGAAACCTGTTATGCCAGCCTGGCAGACATACCTTTTGCGGTGGATATCGTCGATGTGTTTCGCAAACCGGCCGATACCCCGGCGATTGCGCAACAGGCCGTAGACATTGGTGCCAAAGTGCTGTGGCTGCAACTCGGTGTGGTGAACGTTGATGCCGGTCGCATCGCTGAACAAGCAGGCCTCACCGTCATCATGGACCGCTGTGTCAAGATAGAACACGCACGTCTGTTCGGCGGCCTGGGCTGGTTTGGTGTCAACACCGGCGTCATCTCGGCTCAACGTCAAATTCCACCTCAGTAAAAAAATGGCAGATCGCAAATTCGGTTTTGACACGCTCAGCCTGCACGCCGGGCAAATCCCTGACGCCGCCACCGGCAGCCGCGCAGTTCCTATCTACCAAACCACCTCGTATGTGTTTGACAGCGCTGAACACGCCGCCAGCCTGTTCAACCTGCAAACCTTTGGCAACGTGTATTCGCGTTTATCCAACCCCACCGTGGCGGTGCTGGAAGAACGCATCGCGGCACTCGAAGGCGGACGCGCTGCAGTGGCCACCGGCAGCGGCATGGCGGCGCAAATGATTGCTTTGTTGAATGTGTGTGAAGCGGGTGACCAAATCGTGGCGGCCAAGACTTTGTACGGCGGCACACACACACAGTTGGGTGTGAATTTCAAAAAGCTGGGTATTGAAACGGTGTTCGTTGATGCGTCAGACCCTGAGAATTTTGCAAAGGCCATCACACCCAAAACCAAAGCGCTGTATGCAGAGACCTTGGGCAACCCGTCCTTGAATGTGCTGGACATTGAAGCAGTCGCAGCGATTGGCAACCAAGCCGGTGTGCCGCTGTTTATCGATAACACCTTTGCCAGCCCTTACCTGTGCCAGCCCTTCAAATGGGGCACAGCCATCAGCATTCACTCGGCGACAAAATTCATTGGTGGACACGGTACGACCATGGGCGGCGTCATCGTTGAATCGGGCAAATTCCCTTGGGACAACGGTCGTTTTCCGAGCATGACCGAGCCGTCCCCCGGCTACCACGGTGTGCGGTTTTATGAAACTTTTGGTGACTTTGGCTTCACCATGAAATGCCGCATGGAGGGCATGCGCACTTTCGGCCCGGTGCTCTCGCCTTTCAATGCATTTTTGTTGCTGCAAGGCGTAGAGACTTTGTCTTTGCGCATGGACAGGCATTGCAGCAATGCGCTGTCGGTAGCTATACATTTGCAAAAACACCCTAAAGTGGCATGGGTGAACTACCCTGGCTTGGCAGATCACCCGGACCACGAATTGGCAAAAAAATACCTGCCGCGCGGTGCTGGTGCAGTATTGACTTTCGGGGTCAAAGGCGGGGCTGCTGCGGGTCAAACTTTCATTGAGAACGTACAGTTTTTATCGCACTTGGCAAACATTGGCGACGCAAAAAGTTTGGTGATTCACCCGGCTTCTACGACGCACAGGCAACTGTCTGAAGAACAGCAGATTGCAGCAGGTGTGCCGCCCGATTTGATTCGCCTGAGTGTGGGCTTAGAGACGCTGGATGACATCATTTGGGATATAGAGCAGGCATTGGACAAGACCTGATTTCTGCCATGCGGGTTTAGCTTTATGCAATCTATTCACGCCGTGTCGGTTTAGCTTTGTGCAATTTGTTCACGCCATGCCGGTTCGGTCGCTGTCACGTTTTGCAAAGTAATGTGTTCTCGCCATGCGGGTTTAGCTTTATGTAGTGTATTCACGCCATGTCGGTTTAGCTTTACGTAATGTGTTCACGCCATGCCGGTTCGGTCGCCGCTCACTGCCGCTACGCGCCAATGTACGCGTCGGCCCGCCCGCCATGTCGTCATCCGTTCGCAGTTTTCTCCGACTGCATATCTGCGGTTCGATAAACTATTAACCTTTGTCAACGAAAAAGCGCTCGTACCTAAAACATCACAGAGGCCGACAGAGGGGGGGCGTTTTTTTCGAGCGAAAGCGCAGAAAAAAATCGCACCGGATGGTCGGCCAAAGCGTGTCTTCATAATCGCAGGAATGCCAACCACTTCGAATGGTCGGCCAAAGCGTGTCTTCAATGAACTGCACAATTACCAATACTTTCGGATGGTCGGCCAAAGCGTGTCTTAAAGGTAAATAATGCCCAACACTATGAGAGCGATCAAACTGTATTTGGTCAGCTTGTACACCTTGCGGTTCCAGTTTTTCAAAGTCTTGCGCTTTTCATCCACCAGGAAATGCCAATGCGTCAGTTTATTGATAGCACCGGTTTGGTCCCCTGCATCATTCGGCGAACTCGCCGCTGACATCACCACGCGGCTGAACCAACGGTTTAAAGCTGCCACCCAGGCAAACTTTGAAGGCCTCTCCACATCGCAAAACAAAATAATCCGGTTATGCGCCGTCTTGTTATAGGCTTCGTGTATGTGGGTTTCGTCAAACACCACCCCCTGCCCGTCACGCCAACTGTGCCGCTCACCGTCCACATCGATGTAACACGCGTCGTCATTCGGTGTGACCAACCCTAAGTGATAGCGCAAGGAGCCGGCATAAGGGTCGCGATGCCGGTTGAGTTGACCGCCCGGCGGTAACTCGGCAAACATGGCTGCCTTGATCGTCGGAATGCTTTTTAAAATCGCCACGCTTTGCGGACACAATTCAGCCGCAGACGGGTGTGCCGCGTCATACCATTTCAAATAAAAACGCTTCCAACCGTATTTGAAAAATGAATTGAATCCAATGTCATCGTGCTTGTCCGGAGCCTTGATGCGTTGCAATTCAGACAGATGCAAAGCCTCTGCGCGAAACACTTGCCAATTGTCTTGAATCTGTTGTAACTCCGGCAACTCGTTCAAAGGCACAAAAGGTTTGGTAGTGACTTTGGAGCACAACACCATCAAGGCATTGATGGGTGCTAAAACCGCCGAGTGATCCAGAAACACTTTTTGCCAGGAAGCCTTGACACGACCTCTGTAATGACCAAACAAAATCGCAGACATCCATACTGCAATCAAAACCCATTTCATGAAATCTTACTTTCAGCGGTCAAAGTGACTGATACAAAGCATGCCAAATGAATGGCCAAAAGATATTGATTTACATCAAGGCAAATAAGTGTCATTGGGCAAGCCAAAATTCAATGATAACAGTAGGTTTTAAGCGACCGAGTGACGATATAGCAAAACAAATCCTGCTAGAAAAAATCAGATTGATTTGGCCATACACCAAAAAGAGAGGTCATTTTAAAGTGTTAGAACTGTGCCGTCGTAATTCAAAAATGTGCCCGACTGTTTGAGCGTCAAGCCACGGAATCTGGCCAGCAGCCCGGCAGCGCTTTCCTGCGGACTGATGTCTGCACCAGCGCCACCCATGTCGGTACGTACCCAGCCCGGATGGAATGAAGTCACGGTGATACCGGAAGATTTGAGTTCATGCGACAAAGTCACCATCAAGTTGTTTGCGCCTGCTTTAGAAGCCCGGTAGAAATGCGCGGATGTACCCTCGTGCTGTTGGCTTCCCATGTACGAAGAGATGATGGCGATACGCGGGTTTTTGCTGGACTTCAACTGTCCTAAAAAAGCCCGGGCAGTAAAAAACGGACCTGCCATATTGGTCATTAAAACCTGTGAAATAGCGGCCGCGTTGTTGTCCGTATCTTCGATACCGCCACGTGCGCTGATGACACCGGCGTTGCACACCACCACATCGATAGCGCCTTTGACCTGAGCGGAAATCGCATTCAGCGCTGCCTCGTCGCAGGCGTCGGCGGCATACACCACGCCAGCAACGTTGGATGCTGCAACCAATGCATTCAATTCAGTGGCTCTGGCTGGTTGGCGGCACACAGCAATCAAGCGGTCGCCGGCGGCTAACACTCCACGGGACATTTCTAGGCCGATGCCACGGTTGGCGCCGGTGATGAGGTAGGTGTCTGACATTTTTTCTCGATCCATTGGTAAAAAGTTATTTCTCAAATGTAACCAATTGAAAAAATGCAATTCATCAATTGATAATTCAAGAGAAGTTGAAAAAATCCCTCTTTTAGCTTTGTGTCACGCTCTATAAAGTCTAACCAGTGATCTAAATGTGATCGTATTGTCCCGTATCTACCCTTAACAATACTCTTAGTAGTTCTACTTTCAATGTGCCCTTTTCTGTACTCCAAATACATTAAAACACAGTCTTTAGCTGTCTTTGAGTAATATGTCTTTCAGCTGTCTGTAACAGACTTAGGGAATCTCTGCATAAGTCATCCACAGCACTGACTCAAGCGTTATAGGTAAATGAAACAAACTACCTTTGCCAGCACCGGATTTGAATTGGTCACCA
>CAISPG010000115.1 GCA_903887325.1 uncultured Burkholderiales bacterium
CAAGTGGTACTGTTGGGTATACGCCCAAAGCTAAAGTCTTTCGCTTTCCATCGTAGCGGTAGTTGTAGCGCCAGTATTTTCCAGTAGCTGTTACGAGCAGGTACATGCCTCTCCCATCGGTGTACTTGTCACCTGACGGTTTGCCACTGTGTTTCGTGCTGTTTTTTATGAACTTGTCATTGAGAGCCATGACTCACCCTGCTGGCGGTATGTGAAACAGCAGTATCTTTAGATACCGCCATAAATCCCGCCAAAATGGCGGTACGTCATGCTATCAGATGAGGCCGTATGAGACCATTAACCTTTGCTGAGGCCTTGTAAGGTCTCAGATTTGGAATCGTCAGAGGTGTTCCGACATGAAAAAATGGTGCGGCTGGCGGGGATCGAACCCACGACCCTTGGCTTCGGAGGCCAATACTCTATCCACTGAGCTACAGCCGCATGGCTTGCATTGTAGGTGGCATCTCCTTGATTTCTTTCAGAGACTGATTTGTAAGCCTGATGGAAGGGGGTGGCTGGCTATAATTTGACTCTGTTTTTACATTCACTGAAAGTCACCATGAGCGACCAGCACGAAGAGCCACACACAGGCCCTGTCAAAACCCCCAAACAATTTCTGACCCTGGTGGTCTTGTCCTTTATCCTCCCGATTTTCATCATCATCGGTTTGGTCAACTACATCACATCACAAAACAAACCTGCGGCTGGTGCCAGCAATGTGGCTGAGTCCACCGCCGGTCGCATCCAAAAAGTGGGCACCATTCAAATCAAAGATGCCAACCGCACGCTGAAATCCGGCGAAGAGGTGTTCAAAGGCCAATGCGCAGCCTGTCATGCCAGCGGTGCCGCCGGTTCTCCCAAGTTTGGCGATTCAGCCGCATGGGGCCCGCGCATCAAAACCGGTTACCCCGCGTTACTCAATTCGGCGCTCAAAGGCAAAAATGCCATGCCACCACAAGCCGGTGGCGAGCATGAAGATTTGGAAATTGGCCGCGCTGTGGTCTACATGGCGAATGCAGCCGGTGCCAAATTCCCTGAGCCTGTCGCTAAGTAATTGACAAAGCCCGCAGCATCGGGCTTTTGACAAACCCGTAAGTGCTTTCCAGTTCGCTGGACAGCACTTTTTTTTCGTTCCAGCGTTTCTCCTCCAAGGCCTGCGCTGCCAGCCAGACATCTTGGGTATGCACCAAGCCCAGACCTTGCGCTGACAGCACATACACCTGCCCGAGTTCATCCACAACGCAATGCAAGACCTGTTGCAACGCTGCGGCTGATGACCAGACGCTCAAGTCATCATGTATGCGCCAGACAAATGGCGCGGCTTGCAATTCCACAAACACACGCTGCGGGCCATTCTGAAAATACCACTGGCCGTGAACGTCAACCATGTAGTTGCGCTGAATGAACTCTATGAGCTTGAGGTGTTGTAGCTTGCTGCCTTTGGCTTGTGCAAACCCGCCCTGAGACTGAACCTGGTCGTCACGCATATACCAGTCGCCGCGCATATCAAGACCCAGCCAGCCATAGCAATGCGGCACATTCGGCCATTTCTGCATGGCTTGTTTGACCAGATCATCCATGCTTGTTTTGCCCGCGTGATTAATGCAGCACAGGCGGTAAAGCGTCCGAGCGTGCGTGTATTTCCTGCGGTGTGCCCGGGCTGGCGTGGTGCGCTACCATGCGCCAACCTTGGGGCGTGCGCACATACACATTGGTGGTCAATACATAGGCGGTGGCAGGTGCTTCTGGTAAGTTCAGCTCGATGCGCTCGACCAGGTTGTGCATGGCGCTGGTCACTGTTTCTACTTTGCGCACATGTTCAGGCTTAGCGTTGATCACGCCGTTGCTGAACATGGTTTCAAACGATTGGCGGATATTGTCTATGCCCACCAGGCGGGGACCGCCTGGATGCACACACACCACATCGTCATCATCTGACCAACAGGCCATGAGTTTGTCGATATCGCCTTTTTGCAAGGCTTCGTAAAACGCAGCTTCAATCTCGTCCGCTGAACCGCCGACGGTGGCTGCTCGAAGCTTGGCTTTGGTCAAGGGCTTATTTGGTTTTGCGAAACTTGCGCAATGCCGAAAGTTGCGCTGCGAATATGGTCAATTCGGCTTGCGCGGTAGCAATATCCACACTGGATTTGGCATTTTTCAATTGCTCTTCGGCCGCTTTTTTGGCCGCATTGGCGCGTCCTTCGTCCAGGTCTTTGCCGCGTACTGCGGTGTCAGACAAAACGGTGACGGAGTCGGGTTGCACTTCCAAAATGCCACCAGCGACGAAGACAAACTCTTCTTCGCCATCCGGTTTTTGGATACGCACTGAACCTGCGCGAATGCGCGAGATCAGCGGTGTGTGGCGCGGGTAAATGCCCAGCTCGCCGACTTCGCCGGGCAAAGCCACAAAAGTGGCTGGCCCGGAATAAATCAGCTCTTCGGCACTGACCACATCAACTTGTATGGTTTTCATGGGGCTTCCTTGTCAGGTGCGTGAGCAGCCCGTATCAAATTTTCTTGGCCTTTTCAATGGCCTCGTCAATCGTGCCGACCATGTAGAACGCTTGTTCAGGCATGTGGTCGCATTCACCGGCGACGATCATCTTGAAGCCGCGAATGGTTTCAGCCAAGGTGACGTATTTGCCGGGCGAGCCGGTGAACACTTCAGCCACGTGGAAAGGCTGGCTCAGAAAACGTTGGATTTTGCGGGCGCGGGCCACGGCCAGTTTGTCTTCAGGAGCCAGTTCGTCCATGCCCAAAATGGCAATGATGTCGCGCAATTCTTTGTAGCGCTGCAAAGTGCCTTGCACTGCACGCGCTGTGTCGTAATGGTCGTTACCAACCACCAAGGGGTCGAGCTGGCGGCTGGTGGAATCCAGCGGATCAACCGCTGGGTAGATGCCCAAAGACGCGATGTCACGTGACAACACAACAGTGGAGTCCAAGTGAGCAAAGGTGGTGGCGGGAGACGGGTCAGTCAAGTCATCGGCTGGCACGTAAACGGCTTGGATGGAAGTGATGGAGCCGACTTTGGTGGAGGTAATACGCTCTTGCAAACGGCCCATTTCTTCGGCCAGCGTAGGTTGGTAACCCACGGCGGAAGGCATACGGCCCAACAGCGCAGACACTTCGGTACCGGCCAGTGTGTAGCGATAGATGTTGTCCACGAAGAACAGCACGTCTTTGCCTTCGTCACGGAAAGATTCGGCGATGGTCAAACCGGTCAAGGCCACGCGCAAACGGTTGCCGGGAGGTTCGTTCATCTGACCGTAAACCATGGCCACTTTGGACTCTGGCAGGTTCTCGAGGTTCACCACGCCGGAATCGGCCATCTCGTGATAGAAGTCGTTACCTTCGCGGGTACGTTCACCCACACCAGCGAACACGGACAAGCCGCTGTGTGCTTTGGCGATGTTGTTAATCAACTCCATCATGTTCACGGTCTTGCCCACACCGGCACCACCGAACAAGCCCACCTTACCGCCTTTGGCGAACGGGCAAACCAAGTCAATCACCTTGATGCCGGTTTCCAGCAGTTCTTGTGAGGGGCTGAGTTCATCGTAAGCAGGCGCTTTGCGGTGAATAGATGCAGTTTGTGTTTGGTCAACCGGACCGCGCTCATCGATGGGCGCGCCGAGCACGTCCATGATGCGGCCCAGAGTGGCTTTGCCCACGGGCACAGTGATAGCCGCACCGGTGTTGGTGACCATCAGGCCGCGACGCAAACCGTCAGAGCTGCCCAGCGCAATCGTGCGAACAATGCCGTCGCCGAGTTGTTGCTGTACTTCCAGCGTGAGGTTTGAGCCTTCGAGCTTGAGCGCATCGTAAATGTGCGGCATGCTTTCGCGTGGGAACTCGACGTCCACGACAGCGCCAATACATTGGACGATTTTTCCTTGAATTCCTGCGTGGGTCATTGCCTGAGCCATGATGATTTGCTCCAAAAATTAAATAGGGTTACACCGCCGCCGCACCAGCCACGATTTCGGACAATTCCTTCGTGATCGCTGCTTGACGGGTTTTGTTGTAGACAAGTTTGAGTTCGCCGATGACGCTGCCAGCGTTGTCGGTGGCAGCCTTCATGGCCACCATGCGTGCGGATTGTTCAGACGCCATGTTTTCTGCGACGGCTTGATAGACCAGCGACTCGATGTACAGCTCAAGCAAGTCGTCGATCACAGCAGGTGCGTCGGGCTCGTACAAATAGTCCCAACCGTAACTGCCAGCAGCAGTGGCTTCTTTGTGCATTTTTTCGTGCGACAAAGGCAACAGCTGTTCGATCACCGGCTCTTGTTTCATGGTGTTGATGAAACGGGTGTAGCACAGGTAAACCGCGTCAATCTTGCCTTCTGTGTACGCGTCCAGCATCACTTTGACCGGGCCGATCAGGGTTTCCAAATGGGGAGTGTCACCCATTTGGGTCAACTGCGCCAGCACAGGTGCGCCGATGCGGTTGAGAAAGCCCAGGCCTTTGTTGCCAATCGCAATGGTTTGCGGTGTGGCTCCAGCTGATTGCAAGTCTTTGAACTTTTGCGTCAAGGCGCGCAATATGTTGGTGTTCATGCCGCCGCACAAACCCTTGTCGGTGGTCACCACAATGAAACCGCTGGATTTAACCGTATGCAGTTTCATGAATGGGTGCATGTACTCCGGGTTCGCTTGACCGAGGTGGGCGGCGATGTTGCGTACCTTTTCGCTGTAGGGGCGAGCCGCACGCATGCGGTCTTGCGCCTTGCGCATTTTGGAAGCGGCCACCATTTCCATGGCTTTGGTGATCTTTCTGGTGTTCTCCACCGATTTGATCTTGCCGCGTATTTCCTTGCCGACTGCCATGAAGTGCTCCTTGCTGCTTGACGGCGGTTAGACGAAAGATTTTTTGAAGGCTTCGATGGCTTTCACCAGCTCGGCTTCAGCGTCTTTGTCCAAGGCTTTGTCTTTTTCCATCTTGGCCAGTAAGGCAGCGCATTTGTCTTTCAAATGATGGTGCAGACCGGCTTCAAAGTGCAGCACTTGCTTGACTACGATGTCATCCAAGAAGCCTTTGTTGGCGGCGTACAAAGTAGCGGCCATCAAGCTGATGGGCAACGGGCTGTACTGGGCCTGTTTCAGCAACTCGGTGACGCGGGCGCCACGGTCCAATTGCTTGCGGGTGGCTTCGTCCAAGTCGGAAGCAAACTGCGCAAACGCAGCCAGTTCGCGGTACTGGGCCAAGTCGGTACGGATACCGCCGGACAAGCCTTTGATCAGTTTGGTTTGTGCAGCACCGCCGACGCGGGAGACGGAAATACCGGCGTTGATCGCAGGACGGATACCGGCGTTGAACAACGAGGTTTCCAAGAAGATCTGGCCGTCGGTAATAGAAATCACGTTGGTCGGGACGAAGGCTGACACGTCACCGGCTTGGGTTTCAATGATGGGCAGTGCGGTCAGTGAACCTGTTTTGCCTTTGACCGCGCCTTTGGTGAAATGCTCAACATAGTCTGCATTCACACGTGCTGCGCGCTCGAGCAAACGGCTGTGCAAATAGAACACGTCGCCAGGGTAGGCTTCGCGGCCGGGAGGACGGCGCAACAGCAAAGACACTTGGCGGTAAGCCACGGCTTGCTTGGACAAATCGTCATAGACGATCAGTGCATCTTCACCGCGGTCTCGGAAATATTCGCCAATGGTGCAACCGGAATAGGCCGACACGTATTGCATGGCGGCTGATTCGGACGCAGAGGCAGCCACCACAATGGTGTATGCCATGGCACCGGCTTGTTCCAAAGCGCGCACCACGTTTTTAATGGATGAGGCTTTTTGACCGATGGCCACATAAATACAGGTCATATTCTGACCTTTTTGGTTGATGATGGCGTCTATGGCCACAGCCGTTTTACCGGTCTGGCGGTCGCCAATGATCAATTCGCGTTGACCACGGCCCACCGGCACCATGGAGTCAATCGACTTCAAGCCGGTTTGCATAGGCTGGTCCACCGATTGGCGGGCAATCACGCCGGGCGCGACTTTTTCGATCACGTCGGTCATCTTGGCGTTGATCGGGCCTTTGCCGTCGATCGGGTGGCCCAAGGCGTTGACCACACGGCCAATCAGCTCGGGACCCACCGGCACTTCCAAAATGCGACCGGTGCACTTGACCGTGTCGCCTTCAGAGATGTGTTCGTATTCACCCAAAATCACCGAGCCGACAGAGTCGCGCTCCAAGTTCAGCGCCAGGCCGAAGGTGTTGTTGGGGAACTCAAGCATTTCGCCTTGCATCACATCGGACAAACCGTGGATGCGGCAAATACCGTCGGTGACGGAGATGACCGTGCCTTGGTTGCGCACATTGGTGTTGCCGGTCGAACCCTCGATACGGGTTTTGATCAGTTCAGATATTTCTGCGGGATTGAGTTGCATGACTCTTTCCTTCTTCCTATGTAAGGCTGATGTGCAAGAGCGGGATTGCTCAGGCGGTCAGCGCGACTTTCATTTGTTCCAGACGGGCTTTGACAGAGGTGTCGAGCACCTCGTCGCCGACCACCACGCGTACGCCCCCAATGAGCTCGGGCTCAAGCGCCACTTGCACATTGAGTTTGTGACCGAAGCGTTTTTCAAACACCTTGGTCAATTCATCCAGGGCTGCGCCCTCGATGGGAAATGCACTGTGCACCACCGCTTTGCGCACACCGCTTTGGGCATCCACCAGCGCATGGAATTGCAAAGCAATTTCAGGCAGCACAGACAAGCGACCGTTTTCCACCAGCGTGCCCAAGAAATTGACACCGGCAGGCGGCAGATTTTTTGGGCCGACTTGCGCGATCAAGTCCAGCACCTGTTGGTGACTGACCTTGGGATCGTGGGCAAATTGCTGCAAGCCAGGGTCGGCAGCGACCAGCGCCAGAGCATCCAGCCATTCAACGGCTTGCCCGGCCTGCGCTTTGACCACCTTGAACAAGGCTTCAGCGTAGGGACGGGCGATGGTTGCGATTTCAGCCATGGTGTGTTGTCCTCAAAGTTCTGCTTTGAGACGGTTCAGCAAATCGGCATGCACACCGGCATTGACTTCCTTGCGCAGGATTTGCTCAGCACCTTTGACCGCCAACACCGCCACATGGTCACGCAGCAATTCTTTGCTTTTGAGCACGGCTTGTTCAGCCTCGGCATGCGCAGCAGCAATGATTTTGTTGGCTTCTTCTGTGGCTTTGAGTTTGGCTTCGTCGATGATGGTTGCCGCGCGGTGCTCAGCATCGGCAATACGGGCCGCCGCGTCTGAGCGGTTTTTCGCCAATTCGACTTCGACATGCTTGTGGGCATTGGTCAATTCGATATGCGCATGCTCCGCAGCTTTGAGGCCATGGGCAATTTTTTCAGCACGTTCGTCCAGCGCATTTGCGATCGGCGGCCACACGAATTTCATCGTGAACCAAACCAGAATGGCAAAAACGATCGCTTGAACAAACAGGGTTGCGTTGATACTCACGTCAACACCTCTCTATGGCGGTTAGAAGGATTACTTCAGGACGAAAGGATTGGCGAAGGCAAACATCATGGCGATACCAACGCCAATCAGAAAAGCCGCGTCAATCAAACCGGCCAGCAAAAACATTTTGGTTTGCAGTTCGTTCATCAACTCGGGTTGACGGGCAGCAGCTTCGAGGTATTTGCTGCCCATGATGCCGATACCAATACAAGCACCGATGGCACCCAGGCCAATGATCAGACCTGAGGCGAGTGCAACTAAACCAAGTACGTGTTCCATGAGAAGCTCCTAAGCAAGATGATGGAAGGTTGAGAAAAAGAAAACGGAAATCAATGCGCGTCGTGTGCTTGCCCGATGTAGACCAGGGTCAACATCATGAAAATGAAGGCTTGCAGTGCGACGATCAAAATGTGAAAGATGGCCCAGATGGAGCCGGCGATGATGTGACCAATGGGCAGCAAAATACCGCTCAAGCTCATGGCGGCGGCGCTGCCCATGAGGGCGATCAGCATGAAAATCAGTTCGCCGGCGTACATATTGCCGAACAGTCGCATGCCGTGTGACACGGTTTTGGCAACAAACTCAATCATTTGGAAACCGAAATTGATGGGCCATAAAATAGGGTGGGCACCGAAAGGCGCGGTGGTGAGTTCGTGGAACCAGCCGCCAATGCCCTTGATTTTGATGTTGTAGAACAAACAAATCAGCAAGACGGACACAGACATACCCAAGGTGGTGGATAAATCAGCCGTAGGTACCACGCGGAAGTAATGGATGCTGTGGTCAATGCCTGTCCACTCGAACACTTGGTGGAACAAATCGACGGGCAAAAAGTCCATGCTGTTGAGCAAAAAGATCCAGACAAACACGGTCAATGCCAAGGGCGACACCAATTTGCGGCTTTGGGCGTTGTGCACAATGCCTTTGGCTTGGGTGTCGACCATTTCAAACAGGATTTCCACCGCCGCTTGAAAACGCCCCGGCACACCGGAAGTGGCAGTGCGCGCGGCACGCCAAAGGACAAAAGAACCAATGAGGCCCAAGAGCACCGACCAGAAAATGGAGTCCAGATTGACGACTGAAAAATCAATCACGCCGCCCATAGGCTTGCTTTGAAGATGGGTCAGGTGATGACCTATGTACTCTCCAGCAGTCAGCGTACTTGTTTCCGACATATTCAACTCTTTACAAAGGGGTGGACGGTTTCTGTGCCGAACGGGGCTTGCCCCACACCAGCGCCAACCAATACACCTTCATCGTCACAATCAAGCCCGCCAACAAGGCAGGCCAACTTAATTCAGGCACCAATCTGGGCGCAAGGACCAGAAAGAGCACAGCGAAAATCCATTTCACACCTTGCCAAGCCGCAAAACTCATGGCCGCAGACATGGCATTGAGAGAAGCTACTGGTGAAGTCAAACCCCGAGCAAACAGCGCGCCAGGAATAATCACTGTCATTGCGCCGTAAAACCAAGATAACCAGAGCATCCCGCTTTGAAACCACAACCCAAATGCCGAAGCGCCGAAAACCGCCACCAGCAATTGAACTGCTAGCACCCGCCAGACAGATTGGGCTGACTGGCTTTGTCGCCAAGCCTGCGCCTGTTCTGCACTCCAGGGCTGAAATTCCTGCTCCTTGAGCGCGTCTTCTCCGTCTGTATCCGGGTGGGTATTGCTGCCAGAAGATGCATTTGTCATGGTGATCCGCGACGCCCCTCTTGCAGCAAAGCCGCTGATTGTAAGGTATCTTATGGGGGGTTTCCCGAATCTTTAATAAAAATCCCCTAGCCATGACACCAACCGCAGAAAGTTTGATTGAATACCCTTGTGATTTCCCGATCAAGGTCATGGGATTGAAGCAGGAAGGGTTCATGCAAGCCATGTGCTTTGTCGCCCGCCAATTTGACCCGCAATGGCAGGAATCCTCTCTGGAAATACGTGAGAGCAAAGCAGGCAAATACCAGGGCTTGACACTCACCGTCAGGGTGAACAACCGCGAGCAGCTTGACGAGCTCTATCGCACCTTGAGCAGCCACCCGATGGTGAAAGTGGTGCTTTAGTATTTATGCAAATCGTGCCCACATATATATACAGAGGACGGCTGGACTACGCCTCTTGTCTTAAGAATATGCAGGATTTCACCGCTGCCCGAGATGATCACACGCCGGATGAAATCTGGCTGTGCGAGCACGCGCCGGTGTTCACTCAGGGGCAGGCGGGCAAAGCCGAACACCTGTTGTCGATGAACGACATACCGCTGGTGGCCAGCAACCGGGGCGGGCAAATCACCTACCACGGGCCGGGGCAGGTGGTGGCTTATGCGCTGATTGACTTGAAACGCGCCGGTTACTTTGTCAAAGAATATGTTTACCGCATAGAAGGTGCAGTGCTTAAAACACTCGCGCACTTCGGTGTCACCGGTCACCGGGTGGCGGGCGCGCCCGGCATTTATGTGCGCCCTGACGCACCGTTTGAACACGCCAGACTGCCGTCTCGACCTCAGCATGGTCAACAACCGACAGCCCCGGATTTCACGGGCCTGGCCAAAATAGCCGCGCTCGGCGTGAAAGTCAGCCGCCATTGCGCCTACCATGGGGTGGCGCTGAATGTGCACATGGACTTATCCCCTTTTTCGCTGATCAACCCCTGCGGTTACGCAGGTTTGGCAACCACCGACCTTTTTACAATCGGTGTCGATGTCAGCTGGCAACAAGCCGCTGATGTGCTGGGCAGCAAGCTTGCCACCTCTTTAATGCCCTAACCCCCAAGGTCGATATGACAGCACCCGATACGCCAGACACCACAGCGGCTTACGACGCCAACATAAAACAAAAATCTTCCGACAAAGTGTCACGCATTCCCGTCAAAGTCGTGCACACCGGCGAGACCTTGAAAAAGCCGGACTGGATTCGCGTCAAAGCCAGTTCACCCAATTCGCGCTTTGGCGAAATCAAAGACATACTGCGGGCCAACAAACTGGTGACCGTGTGCGAAGAAGCTTCGTGCCCCAACATCGGCGAATGCTTTGGCAAGGGCACAGCGACCTTCATGATCATGGGCGACAAATGCACACGCCGCTGCCCGTTTTGCGATGTGGGTCACGGTCGCCCGGACCCGCTGGACGCGAACGAACCGCTGAATCTGGCGAACACCATTGCGGCTTTGAAATTGCGCTATGTGGTGATCACCAGCGTGGATCGCGACGATTTGCGTGACGGCGGCGCGGCGCATTTTGTGGAGTGCATACGCCAGACCCGCGCGTTGTCCCCGCTTACACAAATTGAAGTATTGGTGCCCGACTTTCGTGGCCGCGATGACCGCGCATTGAACATACTGAAAGAAGCGCCACCGGACGTGATGAACCACAACCTGGAAACCGTGCCGCGCTTGTACAAAGAAGCCCGCCCGGGCAGCGACTATGCGTTCAGCCTGAACCTGTTGAAAAAATTCAAAGCGCTGTTCCCGCACGTCCCCACCAAAAGCGGTTTGATGGTGGGCTTGAGCGAAACTGATGAAGAAATACTGACTACCATGCAAGACATGCGTGACCACGGTATTGACATGCTGACCTTGGGCCAGTACCTGGCCCCCAGCAACCACCATTTGCCAGTCAAACGTTATGTGCACCCTGATACTTTTAAGATGTTTGAAGAGCGCGCTTATGCCATGGGGTTTTCGCATGCAGCGGTCGGGCCGATGGTGAGGTCCAGCTACCACGCCGATCAGCAGGCGCATGCGGCCCTCAACCACACTACTTAACTATGCACAACGACACCCTCTCCGACTGGCTGCACGAACACGTGTTTGACGAAGGCAGCCAAGCCGCCGAACGCGGCACACGCCTGGTGATGTGGATCACCTTGGCCATGATGTTTGTTGAAATCTTTGCAGGCTGGTGGTTCAACTCCATGGCGCTGCTGGCCGACGGCTGGCACATGAGTTCGCATGCACTGGCCATCGGATTGTCGGCCACGGCTTATGTGACAGCTCGCACTTATGCACGCGACCCGCGGTTTGCTTTCGGCAGTTGGAAGATAGAAGTACTGGCCGGGTTTGCCAGCGCCATCGTGTTGCTCGGCGTGGCGCTGATGATGGTCTTCGGTTCGATTGACCGCATCTGGTTCCCGCAACCGATCCAATACGCCGAAGCGATAGCTGTCGCGGTGCTAGGGTTGGTGGTCAACGTGGTTTGTGCGTTGATTTTGGGCCGTGCGCACCACCACACTCAAGCTGATACAGATTCAACGCATGACAGCGCAGCGTATGAAAAACCTCGCGTTGAAATCACCCGCTCGCAGCCACACGGCCACAGCCACGGCGGCCATCACCACGACTTGAATTTGAAATCTGCGTATGTGCATGTCATCGCCGATGCATTCACTTCGGTACTGGCCATCGTCGCGCTGTTGGGCGGTTGGTGGTACGGCTGGTCCTGGTTAGACCCGGTGATGGGCTTGGTCGGCGCGGTGCTGGTAGCGGTGTGGGCGCGCGGTTTGTTGGCCGACACCGGCAAGGTCTTGCTGGACCGTGAAATGGATCACCCGGTGGTCGAAGAAATTCGCGAAGCGATTGAAACCAGCGCGCAAACCCGGGTCACTGATTTGCATGTGTGGCGGGTCGGCAAGCAAGTGTTTTCATGTGCGCTGACCGTGGTGACGCAAGAGCCTGATTTGACACCGACCATGGTGCGTCAGCGTTTGTCTGTGCACGAAGAAATCGTGCACTCCACCATAGAAATTCACCGTTACCAACGCAGACCAGCTTGAAACTGGCCGCTGGCCAGTTGCAAGAATGGCAGTTCAGGCACGCCAGGCGTGCATCAAACCGTCCCATTGCTCGCGTGCGGCTTTCAAATGGCGTTCTTTCACGTGGCCGTAGCCTTTGATTTTTTCCGGGATGCGGGCGATCTCTAAAGCCAATGAATGTTTGTCCGGCGTGAAGCCAGCCATGACTTCGCTGATGCTGGCTTTGTATTCTTCAATCAAGCCGCGCTCGCCGCGCCGCTCTTCGGTGTAACCAAACACATCGAACACGCCCCCGCGCAAAAAGCGCAAGCGCGACAGCAGTTTGAAGCCGGTCAACATGGACGGTCCGAATTTTTGTTTGACCAGTTCGCCTTTGTCGTTTTTCTTGGCAATCAAGGGCGGCGCCAAGTGGTAATTGAGCGTGAAGTCGCCTTCAAACTGATCGGCAATGCGCTTCAAAAACACCGGATCGGCATGCAAACGTGCGACTTCGTATTCGTCTTTGTAGGCCATCAGCTTGTATAAATTTCGCGCGACGGCCTCGGCCACTTGCGCCGAGGTTTTTTGCTGCACGTCCTGCACAAAAGACATGTATTGCTTGGCGTAAGCCTTGTCCTGGTAAAGCTCGAGCCAGCCCATGCGTTTTTGCAAAATCGACTGCAAGGATTCGCGCGCTTTGAAATTCACCACTTGCACAGGCTGGGTCAAGGCCTGCACTTTAGCCAGGTCGTGGGCGCACCAGCGGCCCCAGGTGAAGGCCAGCTTGTTGGCCTCAACTTGCACGCCGTTGAGTTCGACGGCGCGCATGATGGCATCTTGCGTCAGCGGAATCCAACCGCGCTGCCAGGCAAAGCCCATCACCATCGGGTTGATGAAGATGCTGTCGCCGAGCAACTGGGTAGACACCTGGTTGGCGTCAAACGCGCCCATATTGCGCGGCTCGTTGCCCACCGCTTGCAAGATGTCTTCTAAACAGCTGTCGCTGGGATTGGCCCAGGCTCCGTTTTTCACAAACGCCGCTGTCGGTGTGGCCAGACCGTTGATGGCAACACGGGTGCGCCCCGGGCGCATGCGCACCATGGTTTCCTTGCCCGCAGTGACGATCGGGTCGCAGCCCAAAATCAAATCAGCGGCCGCGGTGGAGACACGTGTGGTGCGGATTTCGTCTTGCTGCTGCGCGATCAACACATGGCTCCATGTCGCGCCGCCTTTTTGCGCCAAACCGGCCGAGTCTTGCGTGACGATGCCCTTGCCTTCGATGTGCGCCGCCATGCCAAGCAACTGGCCGATGGTGATGACGCCGGTTCCACCCACACCGGCGACCACGATGCCGTAGCCGCCCGGGTAAACACCGCGCGTCAGTGACGGCAGTTCGGGATCCGGCAACTCGCCGAGTTGCGCCGGGTCACGCCGGTCGGTTTTGTTTTTCTTGCGTAACTGGCCGCCTTCAACCGTCACAAAGCTCGGGCAAAAACCTTTGACGCAGCTTTGGTCTTTGTTGCACGTGCTTTGGTTGATGCTGCGTTTGCGACCGAGTTCGGTTTCCAGCGGCTCAACGCTCAGGCAATTGCTTTGCGAACTGCAATCTCCACAACCTTCACACACCGCTTCATTGATGACCACGCGCACTGCCGGATCGACCATGGTGCCGCGCTTGCGGCGGCGGCGTTTTTCGGTGGCGCAAGTCTGGTCGTAAATGATGACGGTGCAGCCTTTGATTTCGCGCATGAAGCGCTGTACCCGGTCGAGTTCATCCCGGTGTTCGATGGCCACGCCCTCGGGCAAACCGAGCAAAGTGCCGGGCACGCCGTTTTGGCCGACCGGTTCGTATTTTTCCGGCTCGTCGGTGACGATAACGATGCGCTTGGCGCCTTCGGCGCGCATGCTTTGCGCAATTTGAATCACGCTGTGGCCTTCGTCGCGTTCACCGATCGGCTGACCACCGGTCATAGCAACTGCATCGTTGTACAAAATTTTGTAGGTGATGTTCACGCCTGCGACCACGCTTTGGCGCACCGCCAAAATGCCGCTGTGGAAATAGGTGCCATCGCCGATGTTGGCGAAGATGTGCTGGTCATTGCTGAACGGCTGCTGGCCGACCCAAGGCACGCCCTCGCCGCCCATTTGGGTGAAGCCGGTGGTGCTGCGGTCCATCCACAGCGACATGAAATGGC
Organism: uncultured Burkholderiales bacterium; assembly: GCA_903887325.1. Lineage (GTDB taxonomy): Bacteria > Pseudomonadota > Gammaproteobacteria > Burkholderiales > Burkholderiaceae_C > Limnohabitans. Next base: position 14,382 of record CAISPG010000115.1, read on the forward strand.
AACCGATACCTGCCATGGCGCGTGAGCCTTCAGGCACTTTGGTGGAAGTGTTGTGCGGGCAACCCGAGCAAAACCAAGGCTGTCTGTCGGCTTTGACTTCCAGCACTTGCATGGCGCTGTTTTTGGCTTCGAGCACCGCGAGTTGTGCGTCTATGCGAGAAGCGGTGTCTGCGTCTAAGCCCATTTTTTTCAAACGCTTGGCAATGGCCTGGGCGATCAAAGCGGGCGACAAATCCGCGTTCGAGCGCAGCAATGTGTGGCCGATAGGGTTGGATGTTGACCATTCGCCGCCGCTGTCACCTTCCACTTGATCAAACTTGCCCAGCACGCGCGGGCGCTTGGCATCCGGCCAGTTGTACAGCTCTTCTTTCAACTGGTATTCAATCAACTGGCGTTTTTCTTCGACCACCACAATCTCTTGCAAACCCTCGGCAAATTCGCGGGTGCTTTGCGGCTCTAAAGGCCAGACCACGCCGACCTTGTGCACCCGAATACCAAGTCGTTTGCAGGTGTTGTCGTCCAGACCCAAATCGAGCAGCGCCTGGCGCGTGTCGTTGTAGGCCTTGCCGCTGGCGATCAAACCAAAGCGGTCGTGCTGACCGCGAATCACCGTGTGGTTCAAACGGTTGGCGCGTATGTAGGCGAGAGCCGCATACCATTTGTAATTGAACAAACGCGCTTCTTGCGACAGCGCATCATCCGGCCAGCGGATGTGCAAGCCGCCGGGCGGCATCTCAAACTCGGGGATGACGATTTGCAGACCCTTAGGATCGATGTCCACGGTCGCACTGGATTCGACAATTTCCTGAATGGTTTTCATGCCGGCCCAGACGCCGGAGAAACGGCTCATCGCAAACCCGTGCAAACCGAAGTCCAGCACCTCTTGCACAGACGCCGGGAAAAACACCGGCAAGCCACAGGCTTTGAAAATGTGATCGCTTTGGTGTGCCGCTGTGCTGCTCTTGGACACATGGTCGTCACCGGCAATCGCCAGCACGCCGCCCCAAGCCGTGGTGCCTGCCATGTTGCAGTGCTTGAACACATCCGAGGTGCGGTCCACGCCCGGGCCTTTGCCATACCAGATGCCGAACACGCCGTCGAATTTGTTGTTACCCGGAGGCGCAAAACCCAGTTGCTGCGTGCCCCACAAAGCCGTGGCAGCGAGTTCTTCATTCACACCCGGCTGGAACACGATGTGCTGCGCTTGCAAATGCTTGCGCGCGCTCCACAAGGCCTGGTCGTAATTGCCCAAAGGTGAGCCACGGTAGCCGCTGATAAAGCCCGCCGTGTTTTTACCGGCCAACTGGTCGCGCTGTCGCTGCAACATGGGCAAACGCACCAGCGCCTGTACCCCACTCATGAAAGCACGGCCTTGCTCGAGTGCGTATTTGTCGTCGAGTTGGACGGTTTCGAGGGCTTTGCGTATGTGTTCGGGCAGGGGGGCGTTCATGGGGACTCCAACTTCTGTCAGTGATTGGTCAGTTTAGCGGCACACAGCGACGGAGAACAGCTGGGTTGTCCCTTGCGTGCGCTGTCTGACTGTCTCGCTTGCAACACATAAAAAAACGGCAAACCGCCAAGTTGGCGGCTGCTTAGGGCTCAGGCCACGCCGTAGCGGTCGCGGTAGGCTTGCACCGCAGGCAAGTGCTGCGCCATGGCGCTATCACTTTGCGTGCTCAGGTAAGCCAGCAGGTCGCTGAGTTGCGCGACTGCACAGACTTTCAACCCCAAACTGTCGCGCACGTATTGCACCGCGCTGTGCGCCACGTCTTTGACCGTGCCGTCAGCGGCGGCTTCGGTCGCCATTTCCTGGCGGTCCAAGGCAATCGCCACGCCGTAGGCCGTGGCCCCGGCGTTTTGTATCAAAGCGATGGATTCGCGCACTGCTGTCCCCGCGCTCATCACATCGTCGACGATCAACACCCGGCCTTTGAGCGGCGCACCGACCAGCGTGCCGCCCTCGCCATGGTCCTTGGCTTCTTTGCGGTTGTAGGCGAACGGGTAGTTGTGCCCCATGCGCGAGAGCTCAATGGCCACCGCCGCGCCCAGCGGAATGCCTTTGTAGGCCGGGCCAAAAATTATGTCGAACTGCAAGCCGGAACTCACCAAGGCTTGCGCGTAAAACCCGGCCAGTCGGCTGAGTTTGGCGCCATCATCGAACAAACCGGCGTTGAAAAAGTACGGCGACATGCGCCCGGCCTTGGTTTTGAAGCTGCCGAATTTCAGCACGCCCGATTCCAGCGAGAATTGAATGAACGCTTGCGCCAGCGTGTGGTCTGGCGTGTTTTGCAACGACATAGGGGAATTCCTTGTTCAAACTCACCAGCCTCAACTTGAACGGCATACGTTCAGCCAGCAGCAAAGGGCTGGAAAACTGGCTTACAAAAGTATCGCCGGATTGTATGTGTGTGCAAGAAGTCAAAGCACAGGAAGCCGACCTGGTCGGCAAATTCGAAACCCTGGCCGGGCTCTCGGGCTACTTCCATTGCGCCGAGAAAAAAGGCTATGCCGGTGTCGGCATGTACACGCGCCATGAGCCCAGTCACGTGATCCAAGGTTTTGACGGCGGCGAGTTCGACGCAGAAGGCCGCTATATTGAACTTCGCTTCGACACACCCAAGCGCAAACTGTCCTTGATCAGCAGTTACTTTCCCAGCGGCTCTTCCGGCCCGGAACGACAAGAAGCGAAATTCCGGTTTCTGGAGGTGTTTTATCCGCACCTGATGTCATTGAAAAAAGGCCGTGAAGTGATGCTGTGCGGTGACATCAATATCGCGCACCAACAAATTGATTTGAAGAACTGGCGCAGCAACCAAAAGAACAGCGGCTTTTTGCCCGAAGAACGCGCTTGGATGACCAAGCTCTTGAACGACGGCGGCATGGTCGATGTGTACAGACAACTTCACCCGGACACCACCGACACCTGCTACACATGGTGGAGCAACCGGGGACAAGCGTATGCGAACAACGTGGGTTGGCGGCTGGACTACCACTTGGCGACGCCTGCGCTGGCCGAGACAGCGCGTTCTGTCGCTATTTACAAAGACGAAAAGTTTTCTGACCATGCACCCATCACCGTCAGTTATGACTTGAGTATGTGATTAATTGGGTTCACGCTGGTACAGCACCTGTCCGACACGCTCAATGTGATCCCGCAAATTTGGATTGCTGATGTTTTCCATGATCGACAAATCAACCATATAAGGCAGATTCGATTCATCGAACAGCCGGGCCAATTTAAACAGCATGTCAAGGTCAAGCTGAGCACCGATGAGCGTGATGTCGATGTCTGATCCTGTCCGGTAATTACCCATGGCGCGCGAGCCATAAACCAAGGCTTTTTCAAGCTCAGGACAAGTCGCCAAAATGGCTCTGACTGTCTCCAGTGTTTTGTCGGACAAACCAAATTGCGTCATGGCTTACATCCGTTGCTGTAATGTCAACTGCAAGGCTATAAAACTCGGGTAATAACTATGAATGATGGTGTTCACCATGTCTTGCGCCAACTCGGCGTTGTAAGTGTGCGAGGTCAGATTGCGTTTATCGATCATGTCTAACCAAAGCTCACCGTCTGCAAGAAGACCGCGCTTGAACGCTTCGCGTACCGTGCCGCGCGAACCGACGATGCCTTGAATGCCTTCAAACTCTAACAAGTCTTTCAGCACATTCCACGCCAGCTCATGCACAAATTCAAAGCCTTGAATCACGCCTTGTTTTTCAAGTTGCGTGAATTCACGTTGAGCAGACAACTCCACTGCAGCCGTCAGTTGCTTTAGTGCGCGGTTGAAATTGTCAAACCGTTGTTGCCAGCGGATGTCCTGCGTCATTGATTCAGCCTTCTGATGATTGAGCGTTCAAACATACGTGTTCAGTTTAGCCGTGTTTTCTTTGTATCTTCTGGCGCTGCCAGCGTAAACCTGCTAATGTCCTTGCCCATGAACACCCCCGTCTACACCATCCCCGAAAACGAAGTTGAATTGAGCGCCATACGTGCGCAAGGCGCGGGCGGCCAGCATGTAAACAAAGTATCAAGCGCAGTGCATTTGAGGTTTGATATTCGCGCATCTTCATTGCCAGATGAGGTGAAAGACAAATTGCTGGCCATGTCAGACCAGCGCATCACTGCTGACGGCGTGGTTGTCATCAAAGCGCAAAACTCGCGCAGCCAGGAAGGCAACCGCGCGGATGCCATGGCGCGTTTGCATGAACTGGTGGCACTGGCCGCCAAACCGGTGAAGCCTCGCAGAGCCACCAAGCCCTCATTCAGCGCACGCATGCAACGCATTGACAGCAAAGTGTTGCGCGGCCAGACCAAAGCTTTGCGCGGCAAAGTCACTGACTGATTTTTTTCACATGACTTGGTGTCTTCTTTAAAGGTATGACATGTTGGATGTATTGATCATCGGTGCGGGCTTGTCCGGCATAGGCGCTGCGCGGCATTTGCAAACGCACTGTCCGTACAAGCGCTGGCGCATCTGGGAAGCACGCGCAGCCATAGGCGGCACCTGGGATATTTTTCGCTACCCCGGCGTGCGCTCGGATTCAGACATGCACACACTGGGTTATGCGTTCAAGCCTTGGCGCGGCACGCAAGCCATGGCCGACGGACCGTCCATCTTGCAATACATACGCGAAGCCGCCGAAGAGACCGGCGTGTTGCAACAGATTGATTTTGAACACCGCGTCATCAGCGCAGATTGGTCAACACAGCAGGCTTGCTGGCGCGTGACCGCGCAATTGGCTGACGGCAGCACCCACACACAAGAGACGCGTTTTATATATATGTGCGGCGGCTATTACAGCTACGCGCAAGGCCATCAACCGCATTTCGACGGGCAAGACAATTTCAAAGGTGTGTTGGTGCATCCACAGTTTTGGCCGCAAGCTTTGTCGTATGCAGATAAGCGCGTGGTGGTGATAGGCAGCGGTGCGACTGCGGTCACGATAGTGCCGGCCATGGCGAATGACGCAGCGCATGTGACGATGTTGCAGCGCTCGCCTTCCTATGTGGTGACCCGCCCCGCGCATGACACTTTGGGCGTTTGGCTGGACCGTTTTCTACCTTTTGATTTTGGTTATCGCTTTGTTCGCTGGCGCAACATTTTGCAAGGCATGGTTTATTTTCAATTGGCTAGACGCAAACCACTGTTTTTTAAACATTATTTGATCAGCATGGTGAAGAAAGCTTTGGGCCGCGACTATGACGTGGCCACGCATTTCACACCGCGCTATGCGCCCTGGGACCAGCGCGTGTGCGCCGTGCCCGATGGTGATTTGTTCAAGCAAATACGCCAAGGCAAAGCCAGTGTGGAGACCGGGCAAATTGCGCGATTTGAAGCGGATGGCATCACTTTGCAGGATGGCAGTTCTTTGAAAGCAGACATCGTAGTGGTTGCCACCGGTTTGCAATTGAATGTGTTGGCCGATGTCGCCATTCACGTGGACGGCAAACCGTTTGTGGCGGGCGACGCATTGGCTTACAAAGGCATGATGCTCTCGGGTTTACCGAATGTGTTCGTCGCGTTCGGTTACACGAATGCATCGTGGACGCTGAAAGCCGACTTGACCGCCAGCTATGTGTGCAGGTTGTTCAAATACATGGACAAACGCGGCTACCGGAGCGTCAGCCCACAACACGACCACACACAAACCACGCAAGCTTTTTTGGATTTCACCTCTGGCTATGTGCAACGCGCCAGCGCCCTGCTGCCCAAGCAGGGCGCGGCCTCACCGTGGCGGGTGCACCAAAACTATGTGATGGATGTGTTGGCGCTCAGGTTTGGCGGATTTGAGGATGGGGTGTTGAGATTTGATCGCTGAAACTACAGACAAAGCGGGTTGTTCACTTGTCTTTCTCATGGCCTCGTCTGATATGGATTTTGGATACGTCTAATCTGGATTTTAAGTGCGTCTATTATGGATTTTGCGTGGCGATTCTCAAGTGAAAACGGCCACTTTTTGCAGTGTATTCTGATTCGCATTCTCTGCAAAAAACTTTGATATATGGGGAATTTAAAGGGACTCCTGCTCTATTTGTTTTTTCTCGCCTGCGGTCTTATTTAAATTGTGACTACAATGAGGCTTCAAAGTTACTTTGGAAATTTCATCATGAGCACCACAGCCGACACCTATGTTCGCGCCCGTATTGACAGTCTGACCAAGGAACGCGCCACTGAAGCGCTGGACGCAATGGGTCTGTCTGTTTCAGATGCCATTCGTATGCTCTTGATGCGAGTCGCTGATGAACAGTGCTTGCCCTTTGATGTGAAAGTCCCCAATAGCAAGACTCGCAAAGCCATGACAGAACTGGAGTCCGGCAAGGGCAAGAAGTTCAGTACCGTGGATGATTTGATGGCTGACTTGAATGCGGACAATTGACCGATCATCTGCTTTTAAGCGTGATTACAAGCGAGAGGCAAAGGGGCGCTACCGTATAACTCTTGCTGACGAACTAAAGCCAGTTTTACTAGCCTTGGTTAACGACCAGCCCCTTGATGCCAAATTCCGGGACCATGACTTAAGCGGAGATTGGGCGGGTTATCGCGAGTGCCATGTCAAACCCGATTTACTGCTGATTTACCGAAAAGCGGAACCTGACTTGCTCAGGCTGGCAAGGTTGGGTTCACACAGCGAATTATTTGGCTGAGGAGCTTTTACAAATGTCTAAATACATTCGAGCTGCTAAAAATAAAAGCACCCCCGACGATAGGGTGCGTGGCGTTTCTGTGGCCAATCTGGCTCCCATCGTATGTCGAGCAGTATTTGTATAGAAAACTCGATTTTCTATACAAATCAAGCTATTCAGCGAACAATTCTTGCAAGGTTTTTAAAACAGTTCCCATGGTCTTAGCCGAGACTTGACCGAGCTTCTTCACCAATCGCTGTTTGTCGACCGCTCGCATTTGATCCAACACAATGAGTCCCTTGGTACCCGCATGTGTGACCGGCACACGAAAGGGTGCCGCAAAACCCTTTGAGGTCATGGGTGCCATCATCATTGTTCGAAGATGTTGGTTCAGTTCTTGGGGTGACACGATGACACACGGGCGTGTCTTTTTGATTTCGGAACCTATCGTGGGGTCGAGGTTGACCAGCCAAATCTCGCCTCGATTCACCAGCGTAACTCCGCATCATCGGCATTCCCAAATTCGCCCATCAATAGGTCGTCGTCTCCTTGAGCAGAGACTACAGCAGCGGCTTTCGCCCAACCAGCGCGCAGTGGTTTACTTGATTTCGATAGCACAATCGATCCGTTCTCGACTTGAATCAAGGCGGTGGTCTCACCTTCTAAACCGGCTTGGGCTAGCAAGGGCTTGGGAAGCACCACCCCTTTGCTGTTGCCTATGTTGCGAATAGCAATTTCCATTTCTGCTCCTGTTGTAACAATGTTAAATTAAGCTTGGTTATTCGTCAATTGTCTGGTTTTCATTCATGAAACTTGGCAAGTTCTAAACTCTGTTGTCAAACACCATTCCCCCCCCATGCTCCACTACGAAACCATCCCCGTCACCGCCTTTCAGCAAAACTGTTCTCTGGTCTGGGAGGACGAGGGCATGACCGCTGCGGTCATAGACCCGGGCGGCGACACCGATGTGCTGCTCGCCGCTTGCAAGCAGTTGGGCATCACATTGAAATACATCTGGATCACGCACGGGCATTTAGACCACGCAGCTGCCACGGCTGATCTGGCCGAGCAACTGGGTTTGCCCATCATCGGGCCGCACCCGGGCGACCAGTTTTGGATAGACGGTTTACCGACCGCTGCTGCCACTTACGGTTTTCCTCCGGCGCGACCTTTCAAGCCCACGCGTTGGCTGGCCGATGGCGACACGGTCGCTTTAGGTAAACACACGCTGTCCGTGCGGCATTGCCCGGGCCACACGCCGGGGCATGTGGTGTTTTATTCCGCTGAGATGAACCGCGCCTTTGTCGGCGATGTGTTGTTCGCTGGCAGCATTGGCCGCACCGATTTCCCCCAGGGCAATCACCAGCATTTGATAGACAGCATCACCCAGCGCCTGTGGCCCATGGGCGACGACACGGTGTTCATTCCCGGCCACGGCCCGGAGAGCACGTTCGGGCGCGAGCGTCGCAGCAACCCGTACGTCGGCGGCACCTGACATGCAAGACCGCATTCATATTCACGCCAACGGCGTCGACTTTGTGTGCTTAACCCAAGGCAGCGGCCCCTTGCTATTGCTGGCGCATGGCTTCCCGGATATTCCGCAGTCCTGGTCAGCGCAAATGGATGCGTTGTCACAAGCTGGCTACAAAGTCATCGTGCCTTACCTACCCGGTTATTTGCCCACACGCGTGGCAGACAACGCCTACTTTGACAAAGCCAGTCTGGTGCATGGCATTGCCGGTTTGATTGAAGCCGTGTCGCCTGGCGAGAAACTGCATTACATCGGCCAAGACTGGGGCGCGATCATCGGTTATGCGCTGTGCGCGGCCAGGCCCGACTTGTTGCGCAGCGCGGTGTTGATGGCGGTGCCGCACCCGCAAATCGTCGCCGACCATTTGCTGACGCCCAAACATATTCAGCGGTCTTTTCATTGGTGGTTTTTTCAGCAAGCTGAGTTTCCTGAAGCAGCGCTTTTGGCGAACGACATGGCGTTCATCGATTTCCTGTGGCAGTCCTGGTCGGTGCCAGGTTTTGAAGACAGCGAACACATTGCCCAAGTGAAAGACTGTTTGCGGCAACCGGGCGTGCTGGTGAATGCTCTGGCCTATTACCGCGCCATGTTCGACCCGGCCAAAGCCGATCCGTCATTGCACGAACTGCGTTCCGCCATGCAACACACCATCGCGGTGCCGACGCTGACTTTGTGCGGCGCGGACGACATGCGCGCCGAGTTGATGCGCGTGCAAGCGGCTTGTTTCGGCGGGCCTTATGAATACCGCGAAGTGCCGGGCGCTGGGCACTTTTTACAGCGCGAACAAAGCGCGGCGGTGAATACTTTGTTGCTGGATTGGTTAAAGCGGTTTGCCTGACGCGGTTTGCCTGACGCGCCCAAATTAACCTTGCAAATTGTCGATTGAACTGGCAGAATGCAAGCTTAATTGAGGTTTTATTCATGGATATTTCACGCGTATTGTTGAAACAAGCACAAGAGCGACTGGCTTATTCACCGGGCTTGGTCCTGCTTGGCCCCCGTCAAGTGGGCAAAACCACGCTGGCCAAAGCCATTGCTTTGCAGCACCCCGGCGCACTGCACTTAGATCTACAACTGGAATCAGACCGGGCCAAGCTGAGTGAAGCCAGTGGATTTCTGGCCGCGCACCGTGACCGTTTATTGGTGCTTGACGAGGTGCAATTTGTCCCCGAATTATTTGCACAACTGCGCCCTGAAATAGATGCGAACAGAAAAGCAGGTCGATTTTTGCTGCTGGGCTCTGCGTCCGGTCAACTGTTACAGCAAAGCTCGGAGTCTTTGGCTGGTCGAGTCAGCTATTTGGAATTGACGCCATTTCAAGCGCGCGAGGTCATGACCGAACAAGGCAGCTCCGACCTGGACATATTGCAGCGGCTTTGGCTGCGCGGCGGCTTTCCGCTGAGCTTCACAGCCGCCAATGACGAGCAATCTTTTTCCTGGCGTCAGGACTTCATCGCTACTTTTCTCAACCGGGATTTGCGTCAATTTGGTTTGAATTTACCCGCGCAAACCATGCAACGCTTTTGGCGCATGACGGCGCACTTGCACGGCCAGTTGTTCAACGCCTCGCAAATTGCTGCGTCATTGGGTGGCCTGTCGCACACCACGGTGAGCCGCTACCTGGACACAATGACCGACACCCTGATGTTGAGACGGCTCGAGCCACATTTTGTCAATCTGGGCAAGCGCTTGGTGAAGTCTCCCAAGGTGTATGTGCGCGACAGCGGGCTGTTGCACGCCTTACTCAATATCAACGACATCAACACATTGGCAGGTCACCCGGGCGCCGGTGCCTCCTGGGAAGGTTTGGTGGTCGAACAGATTTGCGCCTTGGCTCCTCCCGGTGCAGACATTGGTTTTTACCGAACGGCCGCTGGTACAGAGCTGGACGTGGTGGTTGCCTGGGGCAATCGAACCGTGGGTTTTGAAATCAAATTTTCAGCTGCACCCAAGGTCACGCGCGGGTTTTGGCAGGCGTGTGCCGACATCAATGCAGACGCAGCGTATATCGTTGCACCTGTGGCCCAAGGCTGGGCATTGAAAACAGAGACGGCTTACCCAGTGAGCGTCGTGTCAATGTTGGAATTGGGCGCAGTGTTTCAAGCGTGATGCAATTTGGCTGACGCATCCAAGCTCACCACCTCATCCAGCAATTGCGACCAATGGCTGTATATCAAGTACTGCCCTGCGTCTTCCAATATTTGCAGGCGTGCGTTAGGGCATTGCGCCGCCATGTTTTCAGACGCCTGCCAATTGACATACGGGTCTAGCTTGCCGTGCCAAAGCGACAGCGGCGTGTGTATCTGCTTCAACTCAAAGCCCCAGTCAGAGCACGCAATAAACAACTCGTTGATGAAAGTGGGGTTGCCGTTGACCGCGCCTTCCAACACAGCCTGGGCTTCGTTTTGGCGTAGCCGGTTGTCGGCGAACACCTTTTGGTCACAAGCCGGCAGTACAGACACGGTGTCATTGAAATACTGATGCACACGGGAGGCCAGGTTTTTGGTGAGCAAGCCGTACACATGCGGGGCCAGCGCAGGCGAGTAACGGCACAACATCAAGCCGTGTTTCAAGTCACCATGAAAGAAACGCAAATCACCCATGCTGTTGATCGGCGGCGCAGCACCGGACAACACCACCGAGATGACTTGCGCTGGCAACTGATGCGCACACGCCAGCGCATAGGCGGCGCCCGTGGCAAAGCCCATCATGTGCCAACGCGCTATGCCCAATTGCGCCATCCACTGGCGCACATCATCGGCCCAAGTCAACAAGCTGTGCTGCGAGTTGGGGTCGGACTGTCCGCTGCCCGGGCGGTCCGGCACCAACAAACGTATGCCCTTGTCCACTAACACTTGCTCGTCCGGGTGGGCGGTCAAGCGCGAACCCAATATCCCACGGGTGAACACCAGCGGTATGCCGTTCGGGTCACCCCGGTCCACGAAGGCCAAGCGCCGCCCATCAGCCAGCGTGACGAAGCGCACCAGCGGCGGGGAAGCAGGTGGCGCTGAACGCTCAACAGTGGAAACAGGCGCAAGACCGGACAACAACCACAAAGGCGAGCGGTAGACGAGTTGCATCAATTCGGACTGGCGCTTGACTCCGCACTTCACAAACACCTGCTTCAAATGGGTTTTGCCTGTGTTGATACTGACCAACAGCGCCGCACAGGCTTGTTCCAAGCTGTCGCCCAGCAACAGTTGCTGCACCAGGCGTGCCTCGGCAGGTGTCAGCGCATATTGCTGTTGCAAAGCCTCTGCGGAGAACAGCGGCTGCTGGCGGTCTGTGGCCACCAGCAACACCGCAGCCTGAGCATGCACCGGCATGTCCAGGCGTGTGAGTGACAGCGTCAGCACGGGGGCGCCAGCGCCGTCGCCTGCGAGTTTGATAGGCAAACCATTGGCCGCGCCTGCTTGCAGGTTAGTCAAGGCCAGCAACAATGCGTTGGCGGGGCGGGTCTGCAAATGCATTTGCTCTACATACAAGGCGTCGTGCCTTTTAAGCAACTTCAGCAAGGCGGTGTTGTGAACCCAAACCCGGGCATGGACATCGACAATGGCGACCGCCATGGGCAGGCGGTTTAAGGTTTGTTCCAGCAAATCCAGGCCTTGCTCACCCAGCTGCACCTCCCCTAGCAAGCGGTTGGCCTGCGCAAAATGCGGGGTCAACACCTGATGGTCATGTTTGCCGGAAACCAACGACTGCGCAGCCACACTTTCACTGAAACGCTCAAGCAACAACTCCCAGCTGCCGGCGTCAGACGCGGTCTGGTAAATCAGCCCTATCAGTTGCGACAACTGTTGCGCCAGCAAAGCCTCTGTTGAATCTATTTGCAGCATGTTTGACGCGGCCTGTGTGGTTCTCTCACCCGTTCGGGTGAAGCCATAACCTTTATATTAAAAAACAATAGTACTTCAAACACTAGTGTCCCAACGTTGGGAAGAGGGTTTGTTGAATAGGATCTTGGCCGATTTCAGGCCCATCCTGTAGTTTTCCCAGTAGGGCGGATATTGGCGTGGTTTCAAACATATTCAGATCCAGCACTCGCAAAATTTCGTA